>NZ_JBFPNH010000031.1:0-105266 GCF_040815545.1 Streptomyces sp. LMG1-1-1.1
GCGCCGCCCTGGCCACCGCCGCGGGGACCACCGGCGCCACCGGCGGCCCCGGCTCCGGCGGTACGGCCACGGGCTCCGGCACCTGGCCGGGCGCCGCGTCGCGCCCGTCGGCCCCCGCCGCCGGCCATGACGCCGGTCAGGACGACGGCCTGTTCGCCGCCGAGGCCCGAGCGGCCTCGGGAGACTTCGAGGCCGAGGCGGGCGTATCGGCCCCGACGGGTTACGCCGCGCGCGCCCACGCCCCGGCCGCCCCGCTGCCGTCCGCGCGGAACGACGGCGCCGTGCCCGACACCGCCGCCGCTCCCGTAAGGCCGCAGGCCGCCGCCCCGTCCCAGGGATGGACCGGGCCCGACATGGGGGCGCCGGCGACGTTCGTGCTGCTGCGGCACGGGGAGACGGCGCTCACGCCCGAGAAGCGGTTCTCGGGGAGCGGGGGGAGCGATCCCGAGCTGTCGGCGGCCGGGCTGCGGCAGGCGGAGGCCGTCGCGGATGCGCTGGCCGCCCGGGGCACCATCCAGGAGATCGTCAGCTCGCCGCTGACCCGGTGCCGTCAGACGGCGGCGGCCGTCGCCGCCCGGCTCGGACTCGACGTGCGCATCGAGCAGGGACTGCGCGAGACCGACTTCGGCGCCTGGGAGGGGCTGACGTTCGGCGAGGTCCGGCAGAAGTACCCGGCGGACCTCGACGACTGGCTCGCCTCGGCCAAGGCCGCGCCGACCGGCGGGGGCGAGAGCTTCGCGACCGTCGCCCGCCGCGTCGCCGCGACCCGCGACCGGCTCGCCGCCGCGTACGCGGGCAGGACCGTCCTCCTCGTCACCCACGTCACGCCGATCAAGACCCTCGTCAGGCTGGCGCTCGGCGCCCCGCCGGAGTCCCTGTTCCGCATGGAGCTCTCGGCGGCCTCGCTCTCTGCCGTCGCCTACTACGCCGACGGCAACGCGTCCGTACGGCTCCTCAACGACACCTCGCACCTGCGGGGCTGACCCCGTCCTGTCGACCAGGCAGGACACCCCCGGCCCCCGGCAAACGGGTGGCGCGCCGCCCGCTCCCCGTACCACCATCCCGTCATGACCTGGCACTTCACCGAGGACGCCGAGACGTTCCGCAGCGCCGCCGCGCGGCACCTGGCCGCCGAGCCCGCCCGCAACACCGCCGTGCTGACCCTGATGGGCCGGGCGGAACGGCTCGGCTGGTGGGCGGAGCCGGACGGGCGCGTCACCGGTGTGCTCGCCTACTCGCCGGCCGCGGGCCTCGACCTGGGGGCTACGACGGAGGAGGCGGCGCGCGCCCTCGCCGCCCGGGCCGACGCGCTCGTCTCCCCGGCCGGCGTCGCCGCGGCACCGGCCGACGGGGGCCCGGTCGCCCTGCGCGGCGAGACGGCCGCCGTCGAGGCGTACGCGGAGGCGTGCGGACGCCCGTCGCGGGTGACCGGGCGGATGAGGCTCTTCCGGCTCGGCGAGCCGATCCCGCCGGACCCGGCGCCGGAGGGCCGGGGCAGGCTCGCGGCCGAGGCGGACGTGCCGCTGGTCGCCGCGTGGACGAGGGAGTTCGCGGTGTCCATCGGGGAGGAGCCCGCCGAGGACTACACCCACTTCGTCACCGAACGGATCACCGAGGGCCGGCTGCACCTCTGGGAGGCCCCCGACGGCCGCCCGGTCTCGATGGCCGCCGTCTCCCGCACGATCGAGGGCCAGGCCCGGGTCCACCTCGTCTACACCCCGCCCGCCGAGCGGCGCCGGGGCTACGCGGCCGGCGCCACCACCGCGGTCGGCCGCGCCGCCGTCGCCGCCGGCACCCCGCGGGTCCTGCTCTTCACCGATCTCGCCAACCCGACCAGCAACGCCCTCTACCAGCGTCTCGGGTACCGCCCGGTGACCGACCACCTCGGCGTGGAGTTCACCGGCCTCACCCGCTGACGGTCACCCCGGTGCCCCGCCGCAGGGCCGCCGCGCCGCGCGCGAGGGCCTCGACCCGGGCCCAGTCGCGGGCCGCGAGGGCGTCGGGCGGCAGCATCCACGTACCGCCGACGCAGCCGACGTTGGGCAGGGACAGGTAGGCGGGGGCGGAGGCGGGGGAGATGCCGCCCGTGGGGCAGAAGCGGGCCTGGGGGAGGGGGCCCGCGAGGGACGCGAGGTACGGGACGCCGCCCGCCGCCTCGGCGGGGAAGAACTTCATGTCCCGCACCCCGTGTTCGAGGAGGGCGACGACCTCCGACGTGGTGGAGACGCCCGGCAGGAAGGGGACGCCGGACGCCCGCATCGCGTCGAGCAGCCGCTCGGTCCACCCGGGGCTCACCAGGAACCGGGCCCCGGCGCCGACGGCGTCCGCGACCCCGGCGGCCGAGACGACCGTGCCCGCGCCGACGACCGCCTCCGGCACCTCGGCCGCGACGGCCCGTACGGCGTCGAGCGCGGCCGGGGTGCGCAGGGTGACCTCGATCAGCGGCAGTCCGCCGGCGACCAGGGCGCGGGCCAGGGGTACGGCGTCGGCGGCGTCCTCGATCACGACGACGGGGACGACGGGGACGTCAGGGGCTGCTGCGGCAAGGCCGAACACGCTCGTCATGGGCCTCATCCTGCCCAGGGCGAGCAGGACCCGCAACGAGCGTTGCGCAGGGTGCAATGATCGGGGTGTGACGATCGGGGTGCAACGATAGGAGTGCGGCGATCAGTGGATCTCGTCCACCAGGGCGTCCAGCGCCCCCGCCTTCCCGCCGTCCTCCACCACGTACCCCAGATCCCGCAGGGCCTCCGCAAGCTCCGCCGGCGACGCGGGCTCCGCGCCCGCCTCCAGGAGGCTCCGGACGATCCGGCCCTTCGTCGCCTTGTTGAAGTGGCTGACGACCTTGCGGGTCGGCGCGTGCAGCACGCGCACGGTCGCGGTCCGCGCCGCGACCTCGCCCTTCGGCTTCCACGCCGACGCGTACGCCGACGAGCGCAGGTCCAGGACGAGACCGTCCCCGGCCGCTGCCGGCAGCACGGACGCCATCGCGCCCCGCCAGTGCGCGCCCAGCGAGCCCAGGCCCGGCAGCTTGACGCCCATCGAGCAGCGGTACGACGGAATCCGGTCCGTCACCTTCACCGCGCCCCACAGCCCCGAGAACACCAGCAGGGACCTGCCCGCCCGCTTCGCGGCCGCCGCGTCCAGGGTCGCCAGACCCAGCGCGTCGTAGAGGACGCCCGTGTACACCTCGCCCGCCGGGCGCGCGCCCGCCGTCCGCAGCTCCACGTTCTTCGCGACCTCGCCGCGCAGCCCCTCGCTCAGGCCGAGCACCTCGCGCGCCTTCTCCTCGTCGGCGGCACACAGCTCGACCAGCTCGTCGAGGACCGCCGCCCGCGCCTCCGCGAGCCCCGGCAGGGACAGCGACTCCGGCTTCAGCGGCGCCCCGCGCCCCGAGGAGGCCTTGCCTTCGGAGGGCGGCAACAGCACGAGCACGGTGGTTCTCCTTCGTCCGTACGGGGTGGGGGTGCGGCCCCGGCCGTCCAGCGTACAAAGTGCCGGGGCCCCCTCCGCGCCATACGCTCGGTCCATGCCCCGCCGCCACATCCACGTGACCGGCGCAGCCGAGGCTCCGCTGCGGGCCGCCCTGCGCGCACTCCGTACCGAGCTCGCGATTCCCGAGGCCTTCCCGCCGGCCGTCCTCGCCGAGGCGGAGGAGGCCGCCAAGCACCCCCGCCTCCCCGCGTACGACGCCACCGACCTCCCGTTCTTCACGGTCGACCCGCCCACCTCCACCGACCTCGACCAGGCCATGCACCTGGCCCGCAGGGCCGACGGCGGCTACCGGGTCCACTACGCCATCGCCGACGTCGCCGCCTTCGTCGCCCCCGGCTCCGCGCTCGACGCCGAGGCCCACCGCCGGGTCCTCACCCTCTACTTCCCCGACGGCAAGGTCCCGCTCCATCCCGCCGTCCTCGCCGAGGGCGCCGCCAGCCTCCTTCCCGGCGAACCCCGCCCCGCCCTCCTGTGGCGGATCGACCTCGACGCCCAGGGCCGCCGGGTCGCCACCGACGTCCGCCGCGCCCTGGTCCGCAGCCGCGCCAAGCTCGACTACGCGACCGTCCAGCGGCGGATCGACGACGGCACGGCCGAGGATTCGCTGGCCCTCCTCCGGGACATCGGGCGGCTCCGCGAGGCCCTGGAGGCGGAACGCGGCGGGATCTCCCTCAACGTCCCCGAACAGGAGATCGTCGAGACCGGCCGCACCTACTCCCTCGCCTACCGGGCCCCGCTCCCCGCCGACGCCTGGAACGCGCAGATCTCCCTGCTCGCCGGCATGGCCGCCGCCGACCTCATGACCGCCGCCGGCACCGGCATCCTGCGCACCCTCCCCACCGCCCCCGACGGCGCCGTCGCCCGCCTCCGCCGCTCCGCGCAGGCCCTCGGCGTCGACTGGCCCCATCACGTCTCGTACGCGGACGTCGTCCGCTCCGCCGACCCCGCCGATCCGCGGCAGGCCGCCTTCCTCCAGGAGTGCACGACCCTGCTGCGCGGCGCCGGGTACACCGTCTTCACCGACGGCCACATCCCCACCCCGGCCGTGCACGCCGCCGTCGCCGACGAGTACACCCACTGCACCGCGCCGCTGCGCCGGCTCGTCGACCGGTACGCGGGCGAGCTCTGCGTGTCCGCGGTGGCGGGCGACGAGCCCCCCGAGTGGGTACGGGCCGCCCTGCCGGCCCTCCCCGACGAGATGGCGACCGGCTCGCGCCGCGCCAACACCGTCGAACGGGAGAGCGTCGACATCGTCGAGGCGGCGCTCCTGCGGGACCGGATCGGCGAGGTCTTCGACGCGTACGTGATCGACGTCAAGGAGCGCGAACCCGCCGTCGGCACCGTCCACCTGGAGGACCCGGCGGTCGTCGCCCGCATCGCCGGCGGGGACGCCGACCTGCCGCTCGGGGAGTGGCTGCGGGTCAGGCTCGCGGAGGCGGACCCGGGCTCGGCGAAGGTGCTGTTCGCACCTGCGTGAGCGCCCGGGTGAGCGCCCTGACCAGGGCGCGCGGGTCGTCGGCGTGCAGCCGGACCAGGCGGACGGGCCGGGGCGCGCCGAGCAGCCGGGGCGCGTCGACCGGCTCGGTCAGCTCGACCGTGACGGAGGTCTGCGAGCCGACGGCGAGGTTCAGCTCGCCCTCGGCCCTCTCGTGGGTGAAGAGCGACTCGTGGCGGACAGCCGCGATCCGGTCGACCGGGACCCGCACGTCGACGTGCGCGGCCTGCCGCACGCGCAGGACGCCCCCGGCGAGCGTGTGCGGACGGGTCGCGGACGCGGCGTGCAGCCCGAGGACGAACAGCACGGTGTACACGTCCAGGACGAGGACGACCGCGTGCGCGAGCGGCCAGGCGGCCAGCAGGTACGACATCCCGGCCGTCTCGACCAGGCACACGAACGCGAACCCGTACATCAGCGCCGCCTGGTCCCGCGCGTGTGGGAAGACCCCGTCCGCGCCGTCCACCCCGTGCGGGCGCCGCGCCACCCACCGCGCCAGGCTCGCCATCAGGCGCAGCTCGTGCCCGATCAGCCGCAGCACCGGCTCGGGCACCAGCTCCGCGACGGCCGCCCGGCGGGAGAGTCCCCGCCGCCGCAGCCCCCGGTAGGCCAGGCCCTCCGCGAGCAGGAGCGCGACGGCGGCGGACTCGGCGACGGCCCACACCGCCCCGGGTATCCGCACCCCGCCGATCAGCAGGACGGCGAGGACCACTTCGGCGGGGAGCGCGACGTACGCGACGAGGCGGAGCAGCCGGACGGGCCGGGGGCGGCCGGCGGTCCCGCGTGCCGCCGCCGCGCGGGGGCCCGTCACCGGTTCCGCTCCCCGCGCTCGCGGACCAGGCGGACCGCCGGGCGGACGGCCGCCGACTGGGCCGGGGCGAGGTCCGCGAAGAAGGTGTCGGCGAGGGACGAGGAGCCGTCCCCGGCCCCGGCGGGCGGGATGTCCACCCCCAGCTCGTCCGGCAGGCAGGCGGCGAGCAGCCGGGCCGCCTCCGCGACCCGCGGGTCGTCCGGTCCGGCCCCGGCGAGGGCGTCGAGCGCCGGGTACACCTCGTGCGCGTGCTCCGCGGTTCCCCCGATCAGGCCGAGCAGCCGGGCCCGCTCCTCCTCGGGCACGACCACGTCGAGCAGCGCCAGGATCTCCCGGTCCTTCGCGGCCATCGGCGACTCGGGCAGCTCACCCAGGCCCGCGAGCAGCGCCGCGAGCTCCGCCGACACGGGGCCCTCGGCGGGCAGCAGCCCGGCCCGTGCCTCCGCGAGCAGCGGGGCGAGCCGCTCCCGCCGTTCCCGGATCACCGCCTCCTGCCGTGCCAGGTCGTCCGCCAGCTCTTCGAGCACCTCCACGAGCCCCCTCCCCTCGTCGTCCGCCAGCACGCCCCGTACCTCGTCGAGACCGGGCCCCAGCTCGGTCAGCCGCCGGATCCGGGCGAGGAGCACGGCGTCCCGGACGCCGTACTCCCGGTATCCGTTCGCCCGCCGTGCGGGTTCGGGCAGCAGTCCCGACTGGTGGTAGTGCCGCACGGCCCTGGGGGTGACCCCCACGAGTGCGGCGATCTCGCCGATGCGCATGCCGCCAGTAGAAACCCTGACGCCGCGACAAGGTCAAGCTCCCGGCCCCCGGCGGGTAGCATGGTCGGCACGGCAGACGAGCCGGGCGGGCGGCCGCGTGGAGATCCTCGGATCTCCCCGAGGAACGTCCGGGCTCCACAGAGCAGGGTGGTGGCTAACGGCCACCCGGGGTGACCCGCGGGACAGTGCCACAGAAAACAGACCGCCGGGGACCTCGGTCCTCGGTAAGGGTGAAACGGTGGTGTAAGAGACCACCAGCGCCTGAGGTGACTCAGGCGGCTAGGTAAACCCCACTCGGAGCAAGGTCAAGAGGGGACACCCCGGTGTCCCTGCGCGGATGTTCGAGGGCTGCTCGCCCGAGTCCGCGGGTAGACCGCAGGAGGCCGGCGGCAACGCCGGTCCTAGATGGATGGCCGTCGCCCCGACGACCGCGAGGTCCCGGGGCACAGAACCCGGCGTACAGCCCGACTCGTCTGCCCCCCACCTGGGGCTTTGCCTTGGAAAGGGCCTCCGACCTGCGTCGGAGGCCCTTTCCGTTCTTTCGGGAGCTTGCCGCGTCAGGCGGCGGAAAGTCCCTCGGTTGCCCCTCGGACAGCACCGAAAGCTCCTGATCTCGACGAACAAGAGCCACTCGGTCCTGACCCCGCGACCCGCCACAGTTTCAGGAGCGTGCGCCAGTCGCGGCGTGATTCAGCCACTCCAACGCCCTCTGGCCCGATCTAACTATCTGTGCGCGGTCCCCGTTTCGTAAGTTACTTGAGGGACTAACGGGGGAGATGCATGGCCTGGGGTGAATGGGAGCAGATCAAGGCGGACGTGGCAGCCGGGCCGTCCGCGTCGATGCGGCTGAACCAGCTCGTTCCGGCGGCGGGAGCCGGCGGCGTCGGTAGGCCGGACCTGGCTTCCAGTCCGGCGGCCAAGAAGGCGGCGGCGAAGGCGATCGACGACGACCTGGAGCCGGGGGTCGCGAGCGACGGCAAGCACGCGGCCGAGACCACGGATGCCGCGGTCAGGGCGTTCGGGGCGAAGGACGGCCACGGCTGGGATACCTCCGGAGCGCTGCAGAGGGCCCACGAGACGTGGGAGAAGCAGGTCACGATGCTGCTCGGGCGCCTGTCCTCGGAGAAGCAGGCCCTCGGCGCGACCGGCATCAGCGTGCAGAACAACGAACTCGACATCGCCGCCCGGCTGGCCCGCCAGTCGCGGATCCAGGGCATCTGACGGGCCGGTAGACCGGCCTCAGGGGAGTCATGCCGACCTATCACGAAGCCATGAGCACCGACCTGTCCACGTTGACCGCCGCCGCGGGCAGGTGGGAGGAGATGGCCGCCAAGTTCAAGACGCTCGAAGAGCGGTACGAGAAGGACGTCCACGGCGTCTCGCTCGGCGAGTCATGGATCGGGCTGAGCGCGAACGCCGCCAACGCCAGGTTCACCGTCACGCTCAAGGAACTCCAAGGAGCCCAGAAGGAGGCGAAGGCGGTCGCACGCATCTTGCGTGACGCGCACACCCAGCTCACCGACCTGCGCAACCGGCTCAAGGCGATCCGTGACGACGCCGTCAAGGCCGGCATGCGCGTCTCCGACCAGGGCACGGTCGCCTTCGACACGGAGCGGCTCGCCCAGGACGAGCGCACGGCCTACGTGCACGACCCCGACTTCCAGCAGACCGCCCGCAGCCAGGCGAACGAGTGGGCCGAAAGGCTCGTCCAAGCGGTCAATGCGGTCACCGACGCCGACGACGGCATCCGCGTGGCCCTCGACGCCGCTGTCCTCGACTCCGACCCCATGGATGGCACCTTCAACGGCTTCAACCGGAACCCCAAGGCCAGCCCCTACCCGTCCCTGGAGGAGGCCGGCAAGGCCGCGAACATGCCCAAGGACCGCAAGGACGTCCCCGCCTGGTGGCAGAGCCTCGACCCGGTCACGCGCGCCATCCTGCTCCAGGAGAAGGGCGGCGAACTGCGAGCGGCGGGAATCATGGACCCGCAGTATCAGTGGCACTCCCCCGACCCGGGCTCCGGCCCCTTCAACGTGGAAGACCCCACGCCGCGGGACGTGAAGTTCCACGCCTGGGCCCTCGGTATCGCCACGGCCGGCGACATCACCGGCGAAACCGGGGCGTCCCGCAATATGCTGCACTACCTGCGCGGCACCGGCGAAACCCTCGACCTCGACGTGAACCGCATGCTGCACGACGACCCAGCGCTCCGATCCGACGTCGAAGACATCCACCTCACCCAGAACCAGGAGAAGTGGCGCAGGGAAGCCCTCGCCGAATTCGAGAGGGCCGGGGGCGACAAGCCGGTCTCCATTCCTGTGGAGAGCAGGCAGTACGGCGGCACGTTCACGCCGGACACCGACTGGTACCACGCCGTGGGATCGCACCAGCAGAACATCTCGGGCATGGTGACGGTCAGGCCCGGTGAGGGGGGCAAGCCCGAGGTGTCGCTCGAGTATCAGGTCAACGTGTGGGACCGCTACAACTGGGACGAGGGAAAGAAGACGGGCTTCCCCCTGGGAATCACGATCGAGGACAAGGACATGGGGCACCTGCACAAGGTCGGCATCGCCCAGGAGTTCGACATGCGCGGCAGCAGTTCCACATACACGCATGACTTGAACAGCGACACGAACCCCGCGGTGACACCCGCCGACCCCGGCCGCGAAAGCGGCCGCGGAGACGTCTCACGGGGAGACGAGGAGAACCGGTGAACAGGCGACACAAGACGTACGCGACGCTTTTCGCCGCGCTGACCTCGGCGATTCTGCTCGCCTCCTGCTCCACCGCGAACCCGGTCCGCGCCACGCGCGAGGACCCCTACCCGTACTGGGAGAAGGGCGCCGGAGCTCCCGAAGCCGCGGCGTTCATGAAGGTCCAGATCCCCAAGGGCGCCACCGAGGTGAAGGGCGCCGTTCAGGTCAACCCCCAAGAGGACAACTACATCCTCACCTTCCGCACGGACAGAACGACCGCGTCACAGGTCGCGGCAGACCTCCGCTCTGAGGAACCGCTGGAGCAGTGGAAGGTCAGCCGCACACCCTCATTCGAGTACTTCCGCCACTTCGGCCTCCCCGAGCCGGAAACACTGAAGGACGCCGTCCACACAGGTGTCTGCCCGCCCTGTGTGAAGGACTACCGCCGCCGCAGCGTCGCCTGGATCGAGATCTACATCGAGAACCTCGCCTCCAACCAGGCCCGGGTGTACCTGCGTGCGTTCTGACCGAGCCGACAGGCATCCGGTCCGAGCCGCCACGCCGACTCGAAGGTACGGTTCAGGCATGAGGCTGACGGGTGAATCGCAGCGGCTGGCCAGGTTCGAGTGGAAAGGCGACGTCCTTCACGGGCGCCTCATCGCTGAGGGCGAGGACGATGTCCTGGAGGTGCTGAGCGCCGATCCGGCGAGCGGAGCGGCGGAGGCCACCGGCCGCCGCCGCTCCACAACGTACGGCTGCTTGCCCCGGTCAGCCCTGGAAAGATCGTGGCGGTAGGTCGTAACTACGCCGATCACATCGCCGAGTTGAGTTTGGACACGCCGGCCGCCCTCCCCGGCTCTTCTTCAAGCCGCCGTCGGCCGTGATCGGCCCTGGGGAGCCGATCCGGTACCCGGCCCAGTCGCACGAGGTGCACTACGAGGCCGAGCTCGCCGTGGTCATCGGCCGTACGGCCCGCGACGTCCCCGCCGAGCATGCGCTGGAGTACGTCTTCGGCTACACCTTCGCCAACGACGTGACTGCGCGGGACATCCAACGGGACGACGGGCAGCCGTCCTAGGCGAAGGCGTTCGACACGTTCTGCCCGCTCGGCCCGTGGATCACCACCAACCTCGACCCGACGAAGCTCGTCGTGCGTTGCGACGTGAACGGCGAAGAACGCCAATCGGCCGGTACAGACACCATGCTGCACCCGGTCGCGTCCCTACTCGCATACATCACGGCAGCGGTCACGCTGGAGCCGGGCGACGTGCTCCTGACCGGCACGCCGGCCGGGGTGGGCCCGGTCGTCCCCGGCGACGAGGTCACGGTGCACGTCTCCGGGATCGGCTCCCTGGTCAATCCCGTCGTCGGCCGGTAGCTCGGCTCAAGCTCGCAGCAGCTCGGCGAACTCCTTGCCGGCGGGGAGCTGGGCATGGCCAGCCGCGCTGCTGAAGTCCGTCGCGTACTTCATGACCATGCCGGTGCGATGTTCGTCCGGCAGCACCGTCAGGGCCTGCACGGCAGTGCGGTACCCCTCCTCCGGCTCACCTCCGCGGCCGAGACAAGCAGCGCGGTCCAGGCGGAGACAGGCCCGGCAGACCGCCCTCGTTCGGCTTGATCCCGGGGTCGTAGGCGAGCTGCATGACCTGGTCGGCGAGATACATGGAGAACTCCAGTGCGATTATGCGCGCGGCAAAGCCCCGCTGGGGCGAAGCGGCGATGCGAGGAAAGGGGGAGAGGGGAAGAAGCGCGGGTCAGACGACTCGGCGGGCCGCGAGAATCCGCGGTTTCCAGGAGGCGAGGGTCGTGATGCGGACCACGTCGCCGGTGCGCGGGGCGTGCACGATCAGGCCCTGCCCGATGGCCGTCCCGACGTGCTCGGGTACGGCGGCCGTCCCCTCGGTGAAGAGCAGGTCACCCGGCCGAAGGGCAGCGGCGACACTGCCTCGCCCTCCTTGACCCGCGTGTACGTCGTGCGCGTCAGGGCGACCCCGGTGGCCTTGTACTTCGTGCACGTCGAGCGCCAGATCCTCATGTACGAGTCGCGGCTGTACTTCGGCCCGCCCAAGGGCGGCAAGGAGCGTGACGTGCCTCTGTCGAAGGTGCTCGCGAAACGGCTCCTCACCTACCAGGAACGCTTCGAACCGATCGACGTCACCCTGCCGTGGTTGGACGCCGAGGAGCCCGACCTCGCACGCGAGGACCGGCGCAAGGTGACCGTCCCGTTGCTCGTGTACACCGGGCGGCGCGGTGCCATCAACCGCACCACCTGGAACACCAAGGCGTGGAAGCCGGCGCTCGCCGACGTGGGAGTCATCCCGCCGCTGCCCGAGCGGCAACCGGGCGAGAAGCCGTCGCGCGTACGGGAGCCGAGCCGCGAGCACGGCTTCCACGTCCTGTGCCACACGTACGCCTCGGTGATACTCGAGGCCGGTGAGCCGATCTGTCGGCCATCGCGAGAAGGGCCCTGACCGGGCGGAGAGCCGGTCGGGGCCCTTCGTGGTTTGGGCGGTCGGGCCCTCGGGCTTCGTCGGGTCGTGGGTCAGTCGAGGAGCTCGATCGTCCAGTGCGGGTCTCGGTCGTCGGTGCGGACGAGGACGGGCTTGGGGAGGGCGGAGCGGTCCTCGAACAGGTCGCGGCCGAGGGGGAGGCCGCGCTGGTCGATGACGTAGTCGCCGGTGCGGAGGTCGGTGAGGGAGGTGACGGTGGTGGCGCCGTCGGCGGCGAGGTGCTGGATGCGCCAGACGGAGGCGGGGGAGGCGTCGGGCCGGACGACGGCCGGGGCGCGGTCGGTGCCCTGCGAGGCGATGGTCTCCTCGGTGCCCTTCGCGGTGAACCGGAAGCCCCCGGCCTCGCGGGTCACCAGCCACTCGCCCGCCCGCCCCTGGTCGGTGAGGAAGCCGACGAGGACCCCGTCCTCGACTCCGACCGGGGCCCCCTTGGCGTACAGCCTGACGACCTTGCCGGTGTCCGACATCGCTCCTCCTGGGTGTTTCACGGATTTCATGGCGATAGTGCCGGTTCCGCGGCGTGCGGGGCGAGGGAACACGCAGGCCCTACGCCGTGTGGCGCTGAGAAGTCGTCAGGACCCGGCGGTGCGGGCCGGGACGGCTGTCGGGGGGACCTCACGGCCGGGGCGTACCGGCGGCGGGGTCTCCCGGGTGTACGGGTGGGGCATGACGATTTCCGTGAACCAGCTCAGTGACCCCGCCGTGCGCGCTTTCGTCACGGCCCTCAACGCCAACGACCACGAGGCCTTCCGGGCGGCGCTCGCGCCGGGCGCGACGATGTCCGACGACGGGTCGGAGCGGGACCTGGAGGCGTGGATGGAGAAGGAGGTGTTCTCCTCGCGGGGGCACATGGAGGTCGAGTCCGAGAAGGGCGACGGGCTCGTGCTCGTCGCCCGCTACCGCAACGACACCTGGGGCGAGATGCGCACCAAGTGGCACTTCACCGTCGACGGCGGGAAGGTCTCCCGCTTCGAGACCGGGCAGGCGTAGCCGCCCGGGGCCGTCGGCCGGGGGTCATCCCCGGCCGATGTAGGGCATGGCGGTGGCCATGACCGTCGCGAACTGGATGTTCGCCTCCAGCGGGAGGCCCGCCATGTGGACCACGGTGGCGGCGACGTCCGCCGCGTCCATCACCGGTTCGACCGCCGTCCGCCCGTCGGCCTGGAGGATGCCGGTCTGCATGCGGGCCGTCATCTCGGTCGCCGCGTTGCCGATGTCGAGCTGGCCGCAGGCGATGCGGTACGGGCGCCCGTCCAGGGACAGGGACTTGGTCAGGCCCGTCATGGCGTGCTTCGTCGCCGTGTACGCGATGGAGTGCGGGCGCGGCACATGGGCGGAGAGGGAGCCGTTGTTGATGATGCGGCCGCCCTGGGGGCTCTGGTCCTTCATGGCCCGGAAGGCGGCCTGGGCGCAGAGGAACGCGCCGGTCAGGTTGACGTCGACGACCGCCCGCCAGGTGTCCGGGTCCAGGTCCTCGACGGGGACGCCGCCGCCCGCGAACGTCCCGGCGTTGTTGAAGAGCAGGTCGACGCGGCCGTAGCGGTCCCGCACCGCCGCGAACAGGGCCGCGACCTCGTCCGCCGAGGTCACGTCGGTGGGGACGGGGAGGAAGTCGCCGGACGGGAGGGCCGCCGCCGTCTCGGCGAGGGCGTCCGCCCGGCGGCCCGCGAGGGCGACCGACCAGCCGGCCTCCGCGAGGGCCAGTGCCACGCTCCGGCCGATGCCCGATCCCGCTCCCGTCACCACTGCGATGCTCATGGGCGCGCAGCGTACGCGAGACGTGTGCCCCGTGAACTCATCCGTCCGACACGTGGATGTTCTGTACTCGACAAGGGGATGTCGCCCCGCCCCCCTCGAATGACGGACGGACAGTATCCGTCTGGGGAGGGGCACATGGACCACATATCCGAGCACTCCGAGGAACTCCGCGCCGCCGCACGCCACTTCGGCCGCCGGAGGTTCCTCACCGTCACCGGCGCGGCCGTCGCGCTCGCCTTCGCCACCCAGCTGCCCGTCGCCGGCGCCGCCGCCGCGGACGAGCTCGACGGCCGGCGCGTCACCGAGGACCCGTTCACCCTGGGGGTGGCCTCGGGCGACCCGCTGCCCGGCTCCGTACTCCTCTGGACCCGCCTCGCGCCCCGGCCCTTCGAGCCCGACGGCGGACTGCCCCCGAACCGGGTCCCCGTCCACTGGGAGCTCGCCCACGACGAGCGCTTCACCCGGACCGTGCGGCGCGGCCTCGCCACGGCGCACCCCGAGTTCCGGCACACCGTCCACGTCGGGGTCGACCACCTCGACCCCGGCCGGGTCTTCTACTACCGCTTCCGCGTCGGCGACTGGACCAGCCCCGTCGGCCGCACCCGCACCGCCCCCGCCGCCCTCGCGCACAACACGGCGCTCAAGCTCGCCGCCGTGTCTTGCCAGGCGTACCACGACGGGTACTTCACGGCGTACCGGCACCTGGCGGACGAGGACGTGGACGTCGTCTTCCACCTCGGCGACTACCTGTACGAGTACGCCGTCAACGCCACCGGCGGCGCCCGCGCCTACACCGACCGCACCCTCCCGGCCGTCTTCGCCCGCGAGACGCTCACCCTGGACGACTACCGGCTCCGCTACGCCCTCTACAAGTCGGACCCCGACCTGCGCGCCGCGCACGCCGCCCACCCGTTCGTCGTCACCTGGGACGACCACGAGACCGAGAACAACTACGCGGGCGGCATCCCGGAGAACGACGTCCCGCCGGAGGAGTTCCTGCTCCGCCGCGCCGCCGCCTACCGCGCCTACTGGGAGCACCAGCCCCTGCGCGCGCCCCAGCGGCCCGAAGGCCCCGACATGCGACTGTACCGGCGGCTGCGCTTCGGGCGCCTCGCCCAGTTCGACATCCTCGACACCCGCCAGTACCGCTCCGACCAGGCGTACGGCGACGGCTGGCAGGTCCCGGGCCCCGCGTCCGAGGACCCGGCGCGCACCCTGACCGGCGCGGCCCAGGAACGCTGGCTGCTCGACGGCTGGCAGGCCTCCCGCGCCGCCCGCTGGAACGTCCTGCCGCAGCAGGTCGTCTTCGCCGAGCGCCGCGACCGCGCCACCGCCGACTTCAAGCTCTCGATGGACTCCTGGGACGGCTACCCGGCCTCCCGGCAGCGGATCCTCGCGGGGGCGGAGGCCGCCGGGGTGGAGAACCTGATGGTGCTCACCGGGGACGTCCACGTGGGTTACGGCCTCGACCTGAAGGCCGACTTCCGCGACCCGGCCTCCCGGACCGTCGGCACCGAGATCGTCGCCACCTCGATCTCCAGCGGCAAGGACGGCGCCGACCGGCCGTCGAACCACGACAAGCTGATGGGGGCCAACCCCCACCTGCGGTTCTACAACGGGCGGCGCGGCTACGTCACGGTCGAGCTGGGGACGGAGAGCGCCCGCGCCGACTTCCGCACGGTCCCGTACGTGACGAGGCCGGGCGCTTCCGTCACCACCGCGGCCTCCTACGTCACCGAGGCGGGCAACCCGGGCCTCACACCCGCGTAGCCACCACCTCGGACGGGTAGCGGACCCCGACGCGCTCCCGTACGGCGTCGAGGGTCCGCATCACGGCGAGCGAGCCGTCGAGGGGGACGAGGGGCGACTCGGTCTCGCCCGCGCGCAGGCAGCGCATGACCTCGGCGGCCTCGTGGCGGAGCGAGTGCGGGTCGTCCTCGTTCGTGAACTCCTCCGGCTCGGCGCCGTGGCGGTGCAGGGTGAACCGTTCGGGGAAGAAGAACCCGCGCGGGACGTCGATGCGGCCGAGCGTGCCCGTCACGGACGCGGTGAGCGGGGTGTCCGCGACGAGGGAGCAGGAGAGGAGCGCGGAGGCGCCCGAGTCCCAGCCGAGGAGGATGCCGGTGTTGAGGTCGACGCCCTCCGGGGAGATCAGCGCGTGCGCCTGGACGGAGGACGGCTCGCCGAGCAGCAGCTGGGCGAACGACACCGGGTACACGCCGAGGTCGAGGAGCGCGCCGCCGCCGACCGCGGGGTCCCGCAGCCGGTGGCCGGCGTCGAAGGGGCCCGCGAGGCCGAAGTCGGCCTGCACGGTGCGGACCTCGCCGATCGCCCCGTCGCGGACCAGTTCCACGAGCCGGCGGATCAGCGGGTTGCAGTACATCCACATGGCCTCCATGAGGAAGAGGCCGCGCTCCCGGGCGAGGGCGACGAGTTCCGCCGCCTCCCGGGCGTTGAGGGTGAGGGCCTTCTCGCAGAGCACCGCCTTGCCGGCCTCCAGGGCGAGGCCCGCCGCCGCCCGGTGCGCATGGTGCGGGGTCGCCACGTACACCACGTCGACGTCCTCGTCGGCGAAGAGCCCGGCCCATTCGCCGTACGCGCGCGGAATCCCGAACCGGTCCGCGAAGGCCCGCGCGGACGCCTCCGTGCGGGACGCCACCGCGACGACCTCGGCGCCGCCGAGCGTCCGCAGGTCCGTGGTGAACCTTTCGGCTATGCCACCCGTCGCCAGGATTCCCCAGCGCACCGCTTCTCCCATGCCGTCCATCCGTTCCACCGAAGTGCCGACCATGCCGATCGAGCTGAGAGCATAGGCAAGGTTTCAAACGAAATGGAGCAGTCGATGCCCGAGAGCGGCCAGAAAACAACACCGGGGCACATAACCGAAACGGCCCCCGCGGTGACCGCCATCCGGCGGACGGGGCTGCTCGTCACCCTCGTCCTGGGTGGACTCACCGCCCTGCCCCCGCTCTCCATGGACATGTACCTGCCCGCGCTGCCGCAGGTCACCGGCGCGCTGCACGCGCCCGCCGCGACCGTCCAGCTCACCCTCACCGCCTGCCTCGCCGGCATGGCCCTGGGCCAGCTCGTCGTCGGCCCCATGAGCGACAAGTGGGGCCGCCGCCGCCCGCTGCTCGTCGGCATGGTCGTGTACGTCCTCGCCACCGCCGTCTGCGCCCTCGCGCCCACCGCCGAACTCCTCATCGGCTTCCGGCTGCTCCAGGGCCTCGCCGGAGCCGCCGGCATCGTCATCGCCCGGGCCGTCGTCCGCGACCTGTACGACGGCGTCGAGATGGCCCGCTTCTTCTCCACCCTCATGCTGATCTCCGGAGCCGCGCCGATCGTCGCCCCGCTCATCGGCGGCCAGATCCTGCGGATCACCGACTGGCGGGGCGTCTTCCACGTCCTCACCGTGATCGGCGTCCTGCTCACCGTCGTCGTCTGGCGCTTCCTCGACGAGACGCTGCCGGCCGGGCGACGCCAGCAGGGCGGTGTCGGCGCGGCCCTGCGCACCATGCGCGGCCTCGTCGCCGACCGCGTCTTCGCCGGGTACGTGCTGGCCGGCGGCTTCGGCTTCGCGACGCTCTTCGCCTACATCTCGGCCTCGCCGTTCGTCGTCCAGGAGATCTACGGCGCCTCGCCGCAGACCTTCAGCCTGCTCTTCGGCGTCAACTCCGTCGGCCTCGTCGTCCTCGGTCAGATCAACGGCAAGATCCTCGTCGGCCGCGTCAGCCTCGACAAGGTCCTGGCCTGGGGCCTCGGGACGATCTTCCTCGCCTCGCTCGCGCTGCTCCTCCTGACGAGCGGCGTCTTCGGCGAGGCCGGCCTCTTCCCGATCGCCGCCTGCCTCTTCGTCCTGATGTCCGCGATGGGCGTCGCCCTGCCGAACACCAACGCGCTGGCCCTGATGCGCACCCCGCACGCCGCCGGATCGGCCTCCGCGCTCCTCGGCACCACCTCGTTCCTCGTCGGCGCCGTCGCCTCCCCCCTCGTCGGCATCGCCGGCGAACACACCGCCGTCCCCATGGCGGTCGTCCAGATCGTCTGCGCCGTCCTCGCCCTCGCCTGCTTCCTCGGCCTCTGCCGCCCCTGGCGCACCACCCGCACCCAGGTCTGACCCGCCGAGCGGTGGGACCGCTCCCTCGACGCCCGGAAGGCGGTCCGCGGCCGCTGAGCCCCGGCTCGGAAGGGGCACCGGGCGCTGCCGCCTAGACTGTCTCGGTGAACGTCTCGCCTCCCTCCGCCGAGTCCCTGCGCGCCGCCCTCGCCGGGCTCCTCGACGGGTTGCCGCCCCGTCAGGCGGCCAAGGCCGTCGAGCGGCTGATCGCCAACTACCGGGGGACCACCCCGACGGACGCCCCCGTGCTGCGCGACCGCTCCGACGTCGCCGCGTACGCCGCGTACCGGATGCCGGCGACGTTCGAAGCGGTACGGGGAGCCCTGGACGCGCTGCGGGAGGCCGCGCCCGACTGGCAGCCGCGTACCCACACCGACGTGGGCGGCGGGACCGGCGCGGCGAGCTGGGCCGTGGCCGAGGCGTGGGAGGACGAGCCGCCGCGCACCACCGTGCTCGACTGGGCGGAGCCCGCCCTCGCGCTCGGCCGGGAGCTGGCGGCCGGGGCGCTGGACGCCGAGTGGCGGCGCGAGCGGATCGGCTCCGCCCTGAACCTCGCCGAAACCGACCTCGTCACCGTCTCGTACGTCCTCAAGGAGCTGACCGAGGCCGACCGGACGGCGCTCGTGGACGAGGCGGCGCGGGTGGCACGGGCGGTCGTCATCGTCGAGCCAGGCACCCCCGACGGCTACGAGCGGATCATCGCGGCCCGCACCCGGCTCGTCGACGCCGGCTTCACCGTCGCCGCGCCCTGTCCGCACAGCGGTGCCTGCCCGATCGTCCCGGGCACGGACTGGTGCCACTTCTCGGCCCGGGTCAGCCGCTCCTCGCTGCACCGGCAGGTGAAGGGCGGCTCGCTGCCGTACGAGGACGAGAAGTACAGCTACGTCGCCGCGACCCGGTTCCCGGTGACCCCCGCCGTCTCGCGCGTCACCCGCAGGCCCCAGATCCGCAAGGGCCTGGTGCTGCTCGACCTGTGCGGCCCCGACGGACTGGCCAGGGAGACCGTCACCAAGCGCCACGGGCCCCTGTACAAGCAGGCCCGCGACACCGAGTGGGGCGACTCCTGGCCCCCCGAGCTCGACGGACAGGACACGGGACCTACGGCCTGAGCTCCTGGGTGCAGCACTTCACGCTGCCGCCGCCCTTGAGGAGTTCGCCGAGGTCCATGCCGACCGGCTCGAAGCCGCGGCGGCGCAGCGGCTCGAAGAGGCCGACCGCCGCCTGCGGCAGCAGGACGTGCAGGCCGTCGCTGACCGCGTTGAGGCCGAGGGCCGCCGCGTCCTCCTCCGTCGCGATCAGGGCGTCGGGGAAGAGCCGGGCGAGCACCGCGCGGCTGCCGGGGGAGAAGGCGTCCGGGTAGTACATGACCTCGTCGCGCGTGTCGTCCAGGACGCACAGCGCGGTGTCCAGGTGGTAGTAGCGCGGGTCCACCAGCTCCAGGCCGATCACGGGGCGGCCGAAGAACTCCTGGGCCTCGTCGTGGGAGAGCGGGCTGGAGCGGAAGCCGCGGCCGGCGAGGATCCAGGAGGCGGTGACCGCGAAGTCGCCCTCGCCCTCGTTCACGTGCTCGGGCACCCGGACGGCGTCGTCCGCCCAACCGTTTCCGCGGAACCAGGCCAGGTGGGCGTCGGCCTCGCGCGCCCGCTCGGGATGGGCGAACTTGGCGCCGAGGACCCGGCCCTCGACGACGGTGGCGCCGTTCGCCGCGAAGACCATGTCCGGCAGCGCCGGGTCGGGCCGCAGGAGCTCGACGGTGTGGCCGAGCGAGCGGTAGCGGTCGCGCAGGTCCTCCCACTGGGCGAGGGCGAGCGGCAGGTCGACCGGTTTGGTGGGGTCCATCCAGGGGTTGATGGAGTACGTCACCGTGAAGTGCGCGGGTGGGCACATCAGATAACGGCGGGGCGAGGACGTGCGCGGAGTGGGGCGCAATGAGGGCTCCTCACGGACGGGTGGACGGAAGAACCGAAGATCGGTGGACCCCATGGTCCGCTCTCGGCGGCCTTCGCGCAGTGGACCGTTCGGGTGGTTCGGGAGCGGAGACCTTGACGAGACGTGGCGTCTCGCTCGCTGCTAGATTGGGGCCATGTCCGAGCCCAGGCCCGCCAAGGCCGCCCCCGACGCCTCCCGCCGCAGCGAACGCTCCCGCCGCGCCATCTTCGACGCCGCCCTCGCCCTCGTCTCCGAGACCGGCTACGCGAAGACCACCATCGAGGGCATCGCCGCCCGCGCCGGAGTCGGCAAGCAGACCATCTACCGCTGGTGGCCCTCCAAGGCGGCCGTCCTCCTCGACGCCTTCCTCGACCTCGCCGCCCGCGCCAACGAGGCCCTGGGCGGAGCCGCCGACAGTGAGATCCCCGACACCGGCGACCTCGCCGCCGACCTCAGGTACGTCCTGCGCGCCACCGTCGACGAGATGAACGACCCCACCTTCGACGGCCCCACCCGCGCCCTCGCCGCCGAGGGGATCGTCGACCCCGAACTCGGCGCCCGCTTCACCGAGGCCCTGCTCGAACCCCAGCTCCGGTACTACGTCCGCCGCATCGAGGCCGCCCAGGCGGCGGGCCACGTCGATCCGGACGCCGATCCCCGCCTCGCCGTCGAACTCCTCGTCGGGCCGCTCCACCACCGCTGGCTCCACCGCACCCTGCCGCTCACCCACGCCTACGCCGACGCCCTCGTCGACCTCGCCGTGCGCGGTCTCGCGCCGCGGGCCTGACGGTTCCGGTACATCTCGCGGGCACCCCGGTTCCGCACTCCGGTCACCCGAGGCGCAGGATGGTGGGACCATGGGCAGAGCCGAACGGGCGAGCATGAGCTGTGAGGGGATAGATGGGCGACGGCATCGGCCGCTACCGCGGCACGGAGAGCAAACTCGCACAGTGGCTGCGCAGGCGCCCCAAACGCACGGCGGCCGACGACGAGAACGACCGCGAGAAGCTGCTCCTGGCCACCGCCGCCGCCGGGCTGCCCCTGGCCCCCGCCGCGTACCCCGTCGGCTACAGCTGCTCCTGTGAGCGGATCGGCTGTCCGACGCCGGCCCGGCACCCCGTCTCCTTCGCCTGGCAGACGCAGTCGACCACCGACCGCGCCCAGATCGAGCGCTGGGCCAGGAACGAGCCCGCCGCGAACTTCGTGACCGCCACCGGCATGGTCCACGACGTCCTCGACGTGCCGCTGGCCGCCGGCCGCGCCGCCCTGGAGCGCCTCCTCGCGGAGGGCGTCGAGGTCGGGCCGGTCGCCGAGTCCGCCGAGGTCGACACCGTCGGCGGGCGCATGCTCTTCTTCACCGCCACCCGCGGCACCCCCGAGGACGAGGACGAGTGGTGGCCGTGTGAGCTCGACTGCCATCCCGAGACGATGGACGAGCACCCGGGACTGCGCTGGCACTGCCGCGGCAGCTACGTGCTCGTACCGCCCGCCCGGCTCCCCGGGGACGAGGACGCCCATCCGGTCGTCGCCTGGGTCCGCGGCCCCGAGCACCCGCTGCCCGACCCGCTGAACCTCCTGGAGACCCTCCAGGACGCCTGCGCCCGCCACGCGGCCGAGCGCGAGGCGCACGGGAACGGCGAGCACACCGCCCACGAGATCGCCTGGCCGCTGACCCGCTGACCCGCTGACCCGCTCGGTTCCGGCCGGGGGGTGGGGCGGCGCGCCCCACTGCGGCGGCGGGGCTACGAGCCCACCGCTCCCACCACGCCCTGGAGCCGGCTCGTGACCGTGACGGCGTCCCGGTCGGTGCCCGCCGGCTTCACCAGCACCGTCTGGCTGGAGACCCACTCCCGGGTGACCGTGTTCTTGATCTCGCCGGTCAGCAGTGCCTTGACGTCGGGGCCGACCTTGGGCCGGTAGCCCTTCGCCGTCGTCTGCCGCTCGAAGAACCGGGTCGCGAAGAAGACGAGCGCGCCGCCGTCCCGCGTCCGCAGCCCGAGCGGCGCGAAGTCGCCCCGGTCGGTGGTCTGGTCGAGGTACTGGGTGGCGACGCCCGGCCGCTGGGCGGCCTTCTGCCGCTGCGCCCGCCACTGCGTGGTGTGCACGCCCGGCGCGAACGGGCCCTGCCCGTCCTTCAGGTACGAGACGAACGCCGTGCCGAGCTTCCCGGGCGCGACCGCCAGCGCGTCGCCGTCGGCGGCGACCGGCACCGCGTACCCCTCCTCCTCCGCGAACTCGGGCACCTCGCGGGCGCCGAGGACCGAGAGGTAGGCGGCCTCCCACAGCTCCTCGGGCCCGTTGCGCACGAAGACCAGGAGCCAGCGCTGGTCGCCGGCGCCCTCGTCGACGTCCCGGTTGGAGTCGGTGTCCGCGACGAACCAGCGCGGCCAGCCGGCCTTCCGGGGCAGCGTGAAGCGCGCGTCCGTCAGTTCGAGGGGCTGGTGGTCCTTGTTGCCGCCCGGGGTGTTGACCGACCGCGCGCGCAGCCCCGCCTGGTTGATCTCCCCGAGCGGACCGGTGACCCGCTTCGCGTCCAGGGCCGGGTCGTACGCCTTGTCGGCGCGGTTGTAGGCGGCGGTGAAGTCCGCGAGGGCCTGCGTCGCCTCGGCCTTCGTCGCCGCCGGCAGCAGCGCCGTCTCACCGTGCACCGTCACGCAGCCGCTCGCGGTCAGCGCCAGCACGGTCGCCGCCGCCGTCGCCGCGAACAGCCGCGCCGGCCGGCGCACCCGCCCGCGTGCGAGCGGTCGCGCCGACCGGCGTTCCGGCGAACCCGCCGTCAGTACCTCAACCGGCCGTCTCGGCGCTCGCCGCGGCTTCAGCCTTCTCATCGGTCGCCTTCTGCTTCTTCACCCGCACGGACGGACCCGACCCTATCGGGGCCAGGAACAGCGCGAGCGTCGGGACCAGATACAGCGCCCACACCGTGACCTGAAGGACCGTCGGATCCGGCTGGAAGTTGAAGACGCCCTTGAGGAGGGTGCCGTACCAGCTGTCCGGCGGGATGGTCGCCGAGATGTCGAACGCCTTGTCCGCGAGGCCGCCGAGGAAGCGCGCCTCCTGCAGGTCGTGCACGCCGTACGCGAGGACGCCCGCCGCCACCACGACCAGCATGCCGCCGGTCCAGGTGAAGAACTTCGCCAGGTTGATCCTCAGCGCGCCCCGGTAGAACAGCCAGCCGAGGAGCACCGCCGTCAGCAGGCCGAGGAGCACGCCGGTGAGCGGCGCGTACGTGCCGTCCGAGGAGGCCCGTACCGACGCCCACACGAACAGCGCCGTCTCCAGGCCCTCGCGGCCCACCGCCAGGAAGGCGGTGGCGACCAGCGCGCCCGTGCCCATCTGCAGGGCCGCGTCCAGCTTGCCGTGCAGCTCGGCCTTGAGGTGCCGGGCGGTCCGCCGCATCCAGAAGACCATCCAGGTCACCAGGACCACGGCGACGATGGACAGCGAGCCGCCGAGCAGCTCCTGCGCCTCGAACGTCAGCTCCTGAGAGCCGAATTCGAGGCCGGCGCCGAAGGCCAGGGCCACGCCGACGGCCACGCCGATGCCGATCCAGATCGGCTTCAGCGCGTCCCTGCGCCCCGTCTTCACGAGGTACGCGATGAGGATGCAGACGACCAGGCTGGCTTCCAGGCCCTCGCGCAGGCCGATCAGATAGTTACCGAACACGTCGGTGCTCCTTCTCCGTCAGCTCCGTCACGAGAACAGCGCCCGGCCCCACCAGTCGTCCTTGTCGCGGACGCCCGGCGGGACGGCGAAGAGCGCCGAACCCACGTGCTGCGTGTACTCGTTGAGCGCGTCGGCCTTGGCCAGCGAGGTCTGCACCGGGATGAAGCCGGTGCGGACGTCCTTCTGGTACGCGAGGAAGAACAGGCCCGCCTCCAGACGGCCGAGACCGTCCGTGCCGTCGGTGAACGAGTAGCCGCGGCGCAGGATCGTCGCCCCGTTGTTGCTGTCCGGGTGGGCGAGCCGGACGTGCGCCTCCGGCTTCATCGCCTTCAGGAACGGCTCGTCGTGCTCCTTGGCCTTGCCGACCGGGGCGCCCTCGCGCTTGTCGCGGCCGAAGATGTCCTCCTGCTCGGCGAGCGGAGTGCGGTCCCAGGTCTCGACGTTCATGCGGATGCGGCGGGCGACGAGGTACGAGCCGCCGTCCATCCAGGCGGCGCCGCCCTCGGCGTCCTTGCCGGCCACCCACACGTGCTTCGCGAGCCGCTCGGTGTCGGTGCCCGCGATGTTGCGGGTGCCGTCCTTGAAGCCGAAGAGGTTGCGCGGGGTCTGGGCGTCCGGGGTCGTCGACGACGTCTTGCCGAAGCCGAGCTGCGACCAGCGCACCGCGACCTTGCCGAAGCCGATCCGGGCGAGGTTACGGATGGCGTGCACGGCGACCTGAGGGTCGTCCGCGCAGGCCTGCACGCAGATGTCGCCGCCGCTGCGCGCCGGATCCAGGTTGTCGCCCGGGAACCTGGGCAGGTCCACCAGGGCCCCGGGCCGCTTGTCCTTCAGCCCGAAGCGCCCGTCGAAGAGCGAGGGGCCGAAGCCGATGGTGAGGGTGAGACGGGAGGGCTTGAGGCCGAGGGCCTCGCCCGTGTCGTCCGGCGGAGCCTCCGGCAGGCCGCCGTAGGCGCCCTCGCCGACCTCGGCGCCGGCCGTCATCCGCTCGGCGGCCCGCGTCCAGTCCTTGAGGAGCTGGACCAGCTCGGCGCGGTCCGTCGTCTTCACGTCGAAGGACGCGAAGTGCAGGCGGTCCTGCACGGCGGTGGCGATGCCGGCCTGGTGCGGGCCGTGGAACGGCACGGCCGCGCCGCTGTCGGCGACGGGCACGGCGGTGTCGCCGTCCCGGGTCAGCGCGACGGCGCCGCCGGCCGCGGCGGCACCGAGCGCGAGCCCGGCACCGCCCCAGCCGATGACCTTGCGGCGGGAGGGCGCGGCGGCCTCGGCCGCCGACTGCTCCTGGGTCTCCTCGGACATGTCCCTGCTCCCGTCCCTACTCTTCGACGACTACTTGACGACCGCGGCGGCGAGCTTGGAGAGCGGCTCCGCCAGCGCGTTGACGCCGTCGGACAGCTCCTTGCGCTCGGGCTTGCCGACCTTGTCGTAGGAGGTGAAGACGTAGCTGTTCTTGTCGGTGCGGTACTTGTCGAGCAGCGTGTTCAGCGCGGCGAACTGCTTGTCGAGTTCGGCGACGAGCTTCGCGTCGTTCTTGGTGGCGACCGGCTTCAGCAGGTCGAAGGACTTCTGGGCGCCCTCGACGTTCGCCTTGAAGTCGACGAGGTCGGTGCGGGAGTAGCGCTCCTCCTCGCCGGTGACCTTGCCGGTGGCGACCTCGTCCAGGAGCTCCTTGGCGCCGTTGGCCATGGAGGTCGGGGTGATCTCGGCCTGGCCGACGCGCTTCACCCAGTCGGCGAGGTCCTTGTCGAGGAGGTCGGCGAGCTGCTTCTCGCGGTCGCCGATCTTCTTGTCCTGCCAGAGCGCCTTCTCCAGGCGGTGCCAGCCGGTCCAGTCCTTCGCCGGGTCCTGGCCGTCCTCCAGGCCGTCCTCGCGGACGTCGACCTTGGGGTCGATGTCGCCGAAGGACTCGGCGACGGGCTCGGTGCGCTCCCAGCCGATGCGGGAGTCGGCGTAGGCCTTCTTCGCGGCCTCGATGTCACCGGCGCGGACGGCGTCGGTGAAGACCTTCACCTTGGGGAGGGTCTCGTCGGCCTGCGCCTGGACGTACTGGCGGTAGGCGGCGACGGCGGCGTCCATCTCGGGGGAGCGCTTGGCGGTCGCGGCGTCCTTGCCGGTCGCCTTGACCTGCTGGCGGATGCCGTCGCCCTTCATGCCGGGCTTGCAGGCGATGGCGTAGTCGCCGGCCTTGATCTCGGCGGTGATGGTGGCCTTGGTGCCGGGGCCGATGTTCTCGCGCTCGGTGACGATCCGGTCGTCCGGGAAGAGGACGTAGACCTCGGTGACCTTGGAGCCGCGGTTCTCGACGGCCAGCTTCACGTGCCCGGCGGGGAAGTCCTTCTTCGAGACCTCGCAGGAGTCGTCCTTGGCGACGACGGTGATGGTGCCGTCGTCGGCCTTGGAGTCGCTTTTCTCGGCGCAGCCCGTGACGGCGGTCAGGGCGGCCGCCGTTGCGGCGGCGGTGACGACGGACAGGCGAACGGCTCGCATGAGGGCTCCAGGAACGCGGGGACGTGGGTGAGGCGGACCTAACTTAACCGAGGCTTACCTGACTGCTACCCACCCGTCCAGTGATTCAGCTCTCAAGCCGGGCGACCCGGACACAGCGGGGTCACGGGGACTTCATGGGGCCCTCATGGGTTGGTCAAGGGCAGGTCAAGCAAGGGGGATTGTCCTGATTTGGTTGACGCGCCGGTAGGGCGAGCGGGATGACGTCCGCGGAGGGGTGAACACCTCCTCCGTTCCTCGGGTGCGGCCCCGTCGTCGTGCTGACGGGTGGTTGAATTCCGCCATGAACACGACCGCCACTGACATCGACGTCCTCCGGGTCTTCTGTACGGGCGACGGACGGCACGGCAACGCCCTCGGAGTCGTACGGGAGGGGCGCGACTACCCCGACGAGGCCGCACGGCAGGCACTCGCCAAGGAGCTCGGCTTCAGCGAGACGGTGTTCGTCGACGACCCGGAGCGCGGGATCGTCGACATCTACACGCCCAGCGTGCGGCTGCCGTTCGCCGGCTACCCGCTCATCGGCGCCGCCTGGCTGCTCGACCTGGAGGTCGTCTGCCCGCCGGCCGGCGAGGTGTGGGTGCGCGGGGACGGGGAGTTCACCTGGATCGAGGCGCGGGCCGACTGGGCGCCGCCCCGGACGCTGCGCCAGTACGGCTCCGCCGCCGAGGTGGAGGCCCTCGACGTGCCCGAGCCGGGCGAGTGGATCTACGCCTGGGCCTGGGAGGAGGAGGCCGCGGGCCGGGTCAGGGCGCGGGGGTTCCCCGGGCGCGGCGACGGCATCGACGAGGACGAGGCGACCGGCGCGGCCGCGCTGCTCCTGACGGCGGAGTTGGGCCGGGCCCTGAACATCACGCAGGGCCGCGGCTCGCAGCTGCTCACCGCACCCGGCCTCGACGGCGTCGTGGAGCTGGGCGGACGGGTCCGCCTGGAGGGAACGCTGACGCGCTGAACGCCCGGGCGGTGGGCACCCGAGCGCTCAGGCGCTGAGCGGGAACTCGCCGCCCAACTGGTGGAAGACCGCGCTGTTGAAGGCGAAGGCGCGCCTGCACTCGTCGACGATCCGCTGCTTCTCCAGGTCGTCGGCGTTCACCTCGTCCAGCAGCTCCCGGTACGTCCGCTTGAACGCGGCCGGGTTGTCGATCTCCTCGAAGACGTAGAACCGCACGCCGTCGCCCTTGCGCGCGAAGCCCCAGGTCCGCTCCGCCTTGTCGCGGATGATCTGACCGCCCGACAGGTCGCCCAGGTAGCGGGTGTAGTGGTGGGCGACGTAACCGGCCGGCCAGTCGCGGGCGCACTCGGCGACCCGCTCGGCGTACGCCACCGTGGCGGGCAGCGGGGAGACGCCGGCGCGCCAGCCGGGGCCCCGCAGATGGGCGAGGTCCTGTTCCAGGGCGGCCGTGCGGAACAGCTCGGGCTGTATGAAGGGCCCGGCGACCGGGTCCTCGCGGAGCGCCTCCGCACCCTCTTCGAGCGCCTGGTACACGAACCAGAGCTGCTCCGTGTACCGCGCGTACGCGTCGACGGCGAGGCGTCCGCCGAGGAGGTCCCCCATGAAGGACGACGTCTCCGCCTCCGTGTGCTGCTCGTGCGAGGCCGTACGGATGAGGGTGGAGAAGGGCGTGTCCAAGGCGTGCCTCCGAGACCGATGGGACGGGAACCAGTGACGATCCTGCCGAGTTAGGGTTACCTAAGTCAATTGGTTCCCGACGTCCTGTCGGTAAAAACGCTACCCGCTCGGGAGATCAGGGCAACGTAAGGATTTCGGCCCCGCTCTCGGTCACCACGAGCGTGTGCTCGAACTGCGCGGTCCGCTTCCGGTCCTTGGTCACCACGGTCCAGCCGTCTTCCCACATGTCGTAGTCGTGGGTGCCGAGCGTCAGCATCGGCTCGATCGTGAACGTCATGCCGGTCTTGATCTCGGTGGTGTGGTGGGGGGAGTCGTAGTGCGGGACGATCAGGCCGGAGTGGAACGACGAGTTGATGCCGTGCCCGGTGAAGTCGCGCACGACGCCGTAGCCGAAGCGCTTGGCGTACGACTCGATCACCCGCCCGATGATGTTGATCTGGCGGCCCGGCCGCACGGCCTTGATCGCCCGGTTCAGGGACTCCCGGGTCCGCTCCACGAGCAGCCGCGACTCCTCGTCGACGTCGCCGCAGAGGTAGGTGGCGTTGTTGTCGCCGTGGACGCCGTTGATGAACGCCGTGACGTCCAGGTTCACGATGTCGCCGTCCCGCAGCACCGTGGAGTCCGGGATGCCGTGGCAGATGACTTCGTTGATCGAGGCGCACAGCGACTTCGGGAAGCCGCGGTAGCCGAGGGTCGAGGGATAGGCGCCGTGGTCGCACATGTACTCATGGGCGACCCGGTCTAGCTCGTCGGTGGTGACACCCGGAGCGATGTGCTTGGCGGCCTCCTCCATCGCCCGGGCGGCGATGCGGCCGGCGATCCGCATCCGTTCGATGGTGTCGGAATCCTGCACCTCGGGCCCGGTGTACGGGGCCGGTGCGGGCTTCCCGACGTACTCGGGACGGCGGATGGAGCCCGGAACGGAGCGGTGGGGGGAGAGCTCCCCCGGTACGAGAAGCGACTGGCCAGACATGCCAGCGAGTCTAACGACCGGGTCTGGGGCAGCATGGTCTCGGAGGAAGGAGCCGACGACGATGGCCCTGTTCAAGAAGCGCACCGCGGGCAAACCGGGCGAGTGGTACTACTGCCTGGAGCACAAGAAGGTCGAGGAGGGCCCCGAGTGCCCCGCCAAGAACCGGTTCGGCCCGTACACCAGCCGTGAGGAGGCCTCCCACGCCCTGGAGACCGCCCGCGAGCGGAACCTGGAGTGGGAGACCGACCCACGCTGGCACGACGAGGCCGGGAAGGACCGGACGCCGGACGAGTGACCGCGGGGGAGCCGCCGGGACCGCTCAGGCGGACCCGGCGGTCTCCTGCCGGACACCGCCCTGCCGCTCCCGCTCCTGCTGGGCCTTGCGGCGCAGCGAGTCCTCGTCCGTGTCGGAGTCGTACGCCAGGAGCTTCGGCAGCGCCAGACACAGCAGCCCCACCGAGGCGACGCAGGCGACACCGCCCGACCAGACCGCCGCGCGGGTGCCGGTCCAGCCGGCCATCACGCCCGCACGGACCTGCCCCAGCTGCGGGCCGACGCTGTAGGACAGCACCTCGATGCCGGCGAGCCGGCCGCGCAGCTCCTCCGGGACCGTCTGGTTCCAGATCGTGGCCCGGCCGAGCCCGCTCAGCATGTCGCCCGCGCCGGCGAAGGCCAGGCAGAGCAGCACCAGCCACACGTTCCCGAACCAGCCGGCCCCCGCGATGGCCAGACCCCAGCCGGCCGCGCCGCCGGCCACCAGGAGGCCGTGCCGCCGCACCTTCGACGTCCAGCCGCTGGTCAGCCCGAGCACCAGCGAGCCCACCGAACCCGCCGCGTACATCAGACCGAGCGACCAGTCGGCGTCCAGCTCGTCCGCGAGGAACGGGAAGATCGTGTTCGGGAAGGCGAAGAACATCGCCGCCAGGTCGATCGCGTACGTGCCGAGCAGCACCGGTCGCGACCAGGCGTAGCGCGCCCCCTCCGCGATGCCCCGCAGCGAGGGCTTCTCCGCGTCGTGCGCGGCGGGCGCGGGGGAGAGGCGGCGGCACATCAGCACCGAGACCGCGAAGCCGGCGATCGTCACCCCGTACGCGGGCGCGTGCCCCGCGTACGCCACGACGAGACCCGCGAGGGCCGGACCCGCGATCGAGCCCATCTGCCAGCGTAGCGAGTTCAGCGCGGCCGCCGCCGTCTGCTGCTCGTGCGGCACGATCCGGGCCAGCAGCGAGTCGAGCGCCGGCCGCTGGAGCCCCGCGAGCGCCGAGACCCCGGCGGCCACCACGTACAGCGGCCACAGCATCGGCTCCGGCAGCAGCGCGTTGACCAGCAGCAGGCCGGCGAGCAGCCCGAGCCCCGCCTCCGTGCCCACGATCACCTTCCGGCGGTCCACCGCGTCCGCGAGCGCCCCACCGTACAGGCCGAACACCACCAGCGGCACCAGCTCGACCGCGCCCATCGCGCCGACCGCGAGCGGCGAGCCCGTCAGCTCCTTGATCTGCAGCGGCAGGGCGACCATCGCCAGCGCGCTGCTGAAGTACGTGATCAGCCCCTGCACCCACAGCAGCCGGAAATCGCGGGACGACCGCCACGGCGCCGTGTCGGGCAGCAGGCCGGAGAGCTTGGAAAGAAGGGGGGAGGACACGAGGGGCCATGCTCCGGCCGGGGGAAGCCGGCGGCAACCCAATTACGCACGGCTCCGTCCGGCAGTGCCTACCAGCGGGCCGGCGGCGGGGCCGTCAGACGGTCCGCGAGGCCGGAGAGGCGGTCGCGGAAACGGCGGCCGCCGCGCGGCGACGGCAGGCTGTTCTCGCCGGCCGCCGCGCTCACCAGGTGCTGGACCGTGTCCAGGTCCACCCCCGCGTCCTCCGCCACCGTGAGCGTCTCGTGGGCCAGGCCCCGCACCTCCGCGTCGCCGCCGTCGAGCGACAGCACCGTCGCCCCCGCCCGCCGGGCGTCGTGCACCCGCTGGAGCAGACCCGCGTCCGGCCGCTCCGGCGCCACCATCAGCAGCGTCGCCCCGCGCCCCGCCGCCTCCAGCCGCCCGAGCCCGACCGCCAGGTGCACCGGATCGCCCGGCCGCACCCGGTGCCGCACCAGCGTCGGCGCCAGCTCCGGCAGCCCCGACCAGGCGGCCTCGTCGACCAGGTGCGCCGCCAGGTGCCAGGGCTCGTACTCCGCCGTGCCCACCAGGAGCAGGCCGCCCCGGTGCGGGACCACCGACGACCGGAGCGCCCCCGCGAACCGGCGGGCCTCGCCCGGCCACTCCGTCCCGGCGAGGACTTCCCGCAGCAACGCGACCCGTACGGCATCCATGGGCCCGCATCCTGCCGCAGCGGGGCCCGCCGCGCGGCCGGTTGCCGACGTTCCACCCGTACGGGAGGCCCGCGGACCCGACCGGTCGGTAATGTCGGGGCCATGACTACGACTGACAGCAAGCCCGCCCCCAAGGACCCGTGGGACCTCCCCGACGTCTCCGGTCTCGTCGTCGGCGTGCTCGGCGGCACCGGCGACCAGGGCCGCGGCCTCGCCTACCGGCTCGCCAAGGCCGGCCAGCAGGTGCTCATCGGCTCCCGGGCCGCCGACCGGGCGCGCGACGTGGCCGCGGAGATCGGCCACGGCGTCGAGGGCGCCGACAACGCGGAGGTCGCCCGCCGCAGCGACATCGTGATCGTCGCCGTGCCGTGGGACGGCCACGCCAAGACCCTGGAGTCCCTGCGCGCGGAACTCGCGGGCAAGCTCGTCGTGGACTGCGTCAACCCGCTCGGCTTCGACAAGAAGGGCGCCTACGCCCTGAAGCCCGAGGAGGGCTCCGCCGCCGAGCAGGCCGCCGCGCTGCTCCCGGAGTCCCGGGTCGCCGCCGCCTTCCACCACCTCTCGGCCGTCCTCCTCCAGGACGCCTCCATCGAGGAGATCGACACGGACGTGATGGTCCTCGGCGAGGAGCGCGCCGACGTCGAGATCGTCCAGGCCCTCGCCGGCCGCATCCCCGGCATGCGGGGCGTCTTCGCCGGCCGGCTGCGCAACGCCCACCAGGTCGAGTCGCTCGTCGCCAACCTCATCTCGGTCAACCGCCGCTACAAGGCCCACGCGGGCCTGCGGGTCACCGACGTCTGAGCCGGCTGCTCCGGCGCGGAGGGCGGAGCCGGAGACCGGACGCTTCCGGGCATGGGGGACACTGGACGGGCACCATCAGTCGTACCCGGACAGGAGCCGTCCCCCATGCCCCGCCTCGCCCTCTACGCCCTCGTGGTCTGCGCCCTGGCCGTCGCCGCGGCCGTCGTCTCCTTCGTCCAGGGCAACTTCCTGGGCGTGATCTGGGTCCTCCTCGCGGGCCTGTCCTCCAACATGGCCTGGTACTACGTCCGCCGCGCCAAGGCCGACAAGGCCGCCGCCGCGCAGGACGCCGCCTAGACCCCGCAGAACTCCGGCGTCTCCTCCCAGAACCGGAAGAGCTGCGAACCGCAGTACCGGGTGTCCTCCGGCACCCCGAGCGACCGCATCAGCGCGTCGACCGCGTCGAAGAAGGCGTGGTTGATCGCCGGTACGAACATCAGCGCGATCACGATGAAGAAGCCGTACGGCGCGTACGGCTCGATCTGCCGCTTCACCTTGTACGAGAGCCAGGGCTCCACCACCCCGTAACCGTCGAGCCCCGGCACCGGCAGCAGGTTCAGGATCGCCGCCGTCACCTGGAGGAACGCCAGGAACGCCAGCGCGAACCGGAAGGCGACCGGCACGCCGTCGAGGGCGTCCAGCCAGAACGGGGCCGTGCAGACCAGCGCGAACAGGACGTTCGCCAGCGGGCCCGCCGCCGAGATCAGGCTGTGCTTCCAGCGGCCCTTGATCCGGCCCTGCTCGATGAAGACCGCGCCGCCCGGCAGACCGATGCCGCCCATGATCACGAACAGCACCGGCAGGACGACGCTCAGCACCGCGTGCGTGTAGGCGAGCGGGTTGAGGGTCAGATACCCCTTCGCGCCGACCGTGATGTCCCCGCCGTGCAGCGCCGCACGGGCGTGCGCGTACTCGTGGAGACAGAGCGACACCACCCACGCCGAGGTCACGAAGAGGAAGACCGCCAGGCCCGGCGAGGCGGCGAAGTCCGTCCACACCGCCCAGCCGGTGACGGCCATGACGGCGAGGATCGCCAGGAAGACGGGGCTGATCCGCCGTTCGTGGCGCCGGGTGGTGGCCGTGGTCATCGCGGGAACTCCCAGGGACGGAGGGCTGGTGTGCGGGAAACGTACCGGGTGCGGGGGCGAGTTCCTCGGCCGGGGACCGTCTCACGGACAATGGGCCCGTGCGCTACTCGCTGCTCGGCCCGACCCTCGCCCACGCGCCCGACGGCACCGACGTGACCGTCGGCGGCCCGCGGGTCCGCGCGCTGCTGACCGTGCTCGCCCTGCGCGCAGGCCGGACCGTGCCCGTGCCGGACCTCGTCGACGAGGTGTGGCACGGCGACGAGCCGCCCGCCGACGCCGTCGCCGCGCTCCAGGCCCTCGTCGGGCGGCTGCGCAAGGCCGTCGGCCGGGACCGGGTGGTCTCCGCGGAGGGCGGCTACCGGCTGGACGCCCGGCCCGAGGACGTCGACACCCGGCGCTTCGAACGCCTCGCCGCCGAAGGCGTGGCCGCGCTCGGCGCCGGCCAGCCGGAACGGGCCGCCGCCGTCCTCGACGAGGCCCTCGGGCTCTGGCGCGGGCCCGCCCTCGCCGACCTGCCGGACCGGGACGCCGAGGCCGCCCGCTGGGAGGCCCGAAAGCTCGACGCCCGCCGCGCCCGCCTCGACGCGGCCCTCGCCCTCGGCGGGGCGTCCGCCGCCCTTCCCGAGCTGACCGCCCTCTGCGCCGCGCACCCGCTGGACGAGCTCCTCCAGGCCCTGCGGATCCGCGCCCTCAGGGACACCGGCCGGGCCGCCGAGGCGCTCGCCGCGTACGAGTCGGTCCGCCGCGCCCTCGCCAACCGCCTCGGCACGGACCCGTCGCCGGCCCTGCGCTCCCTCCACGCGGAACTCCTCGCCCCGGTACCGGCCCAGGCACCGGCACCGGCGCCCGCACCCGCCGGGGCGCCCGCGCCGCCGCGGACCCCCGCCGCCCCCGGGAACCTGCGGGCCCGGCTCACCAGCTTCGTCGGGCGGGACGAGGAGATCCGCGCGCTCCGGGAGGACCTGCGCGGCGCGCGGCTCGTCACGCTGCTCGGTCCCGGCGGAGCCGGGAAGACACGGCTGTCGCAGGAGGCGGCCGAGCGGGGCGCCGGGGCGTGGCCCGACGGGGTCTGGGTGGCCGAGCTCGCGCCTGTAAGCGATCCGGAGGCCGTGCCCGAGGCCGTCCTCGCGGCCGTCGGCGCCCGCGAGACCGTGCTGCGCGGCGCCGGAGCCGAGGAGCTGCGCGCCGGGGACGACCCGCTCGCCCGGCTCGTCGAGCACTGCGCGGGTCGCCGGATGCTGCTGCTCCTCGACAACTGCGAGCACGTGGTGGCCGCCGCCGCCGACCTGGCCGAGACCCTGCTGGCCCGCTGCCCCGGCCTCCGGGTCCTCGCGACGAGCCGGGAACCCCTCGGAGTGCCGGGGGAGGTGCTGCGCCCGCTCGGGCCGCTCCCGGCGGAGACCGCGCTACGGCTGTTCGGGGAGCGGGGCGCGGCGGTCCGCCCGGGCTTCCGGACCGAGGAGGACCCGGAGGCGGCGGCCGAGATCGTCCGCCGCCTCGACGGGCTCCCGCTGGCGATCGAGCTCGCCGCGGCCCGGCTGCGGATGCTGACCCTGCGTCAGATCGCGGACCGGCTCGACGACCGGTTCCGGCTGCTGACCTCGGGCGCCCGGACCGTACTGCCCCGCCAGCAGACCCTGCGCGCGGTCGTCGACTGGTCCTGGGACCTCCTCGACGCCCCCGAACGGGCCGTCCTGCGGCGCCTGTCGGTGTTCACCGGCGGCTGCGACCTGGAGGCGGCGGAGGCGGTGTGCGGAGGAGCCGAGGCCGGCATCCCCGCCGACGCCCCCGCCCCCCTCGCCGACGCCCCTGCGGGCAAGGCCGCCGACAAGACCGCGGGCAAGGCCGCCGGCGTCCCCGCCCCCGCCGACGTCCTCGACGTGCTCGGCTCCCTCGTCGACAAGTCGCTCGTCGTCGCCGCGCCCGCCGAGACCGGGATGCGCTACCGGCTCCTGGAGACCGTCGCCGAGTACGCGGCGGAGCGGCTGGACGAGGCGGGGGAGCGGGCGGCGGCCGAGCGCCGCCACCTGACGTACTACCGGGAACTGGCCCGCCGGACCGACCCGGAGCTGAGGGGGGCGGGGCAGGTCGAGGCCATCGCCCGTTTCGGCGCCGAGTACGGCAACCTCCGCACGGCGCTGCGCAGGGCCGTCGCCGGCCGCGACGAGGACGAGGCGCTCGTCCTCGTCCACGCGCTGCTCTGGTACTGGCAGATGCGCGACCTGCGTGTCGACGCGCTGCACTGGGCGCGGGCGGCCGCCGCCCTGGGGCCCGACCCGTTCGCGCGGCCCGCGGCCCCCGTCGTGGCCCTGCACGAGCCGTGCACGGCCCTGCCGCCGCCGCTCTCCGAGGAGCAGCGCTGGGAGGCCCGGCGCGGGGTGCGCCTGGTGGAGCTCCTGAACATGGACCACGAGACCGGGCGCTGGACGACCCCCGAGGGGGTGCGGCGGCTGCGCGAGATGACCGCGGTCTACGAGCCGGGCCTGCCGCAGACCTGCCGGCTGCCCGGTTCCTTCGCCGTCTTCGCGGTCCTCCTCATCGGCGAGGCGGGCAGGCTGCGCGCGCTCCTCGACGCGACCGTCGAGGCCTGCCGCCGCCACGGCTACGCATGGGAACTGGCCAACGCCCTCCAGCTGCGCGCCAACATGTTCGCCAACCGGTCCGACTGGGCCGACCGGGCGGGTGCCGACGCCGACGAGAGCCTGGAGATCTTCGTCCGCCTCGGCGACGCCTGGGGCGCGGCCGAGGCGCTCTCCTCCCGCGCCGAGTCCCGCGAGCGCCGGCTCGAGTTCGTGGGCGCGGCGGAGGACTTCGCCGCCGCGATCGGCTACGCGGAGCGGATCGGCGCCCAGTCGCAGATGGCCCTGCTGCGGGCCAGGTACGCGGACATGCTGGTGGAGACGGGACGGCCCGACGAGGGCGAGGCGATCCTGCGGGAGATCGTGGACGGCGGGTACGGGCGGGGGCACGAACCCGTGCTCGGTGCCCGGGTGTTCCTCGCCCTGGCGCTCGGACGCAGCGGCCGGATCGCCGAGGCCCGGGAGCACCTCCTCCTGCTGCGGGGCGAGTTCGACTCCACGACCCTGTCCCTCTTCGAGGGCTTCACGCTCGGCATCCTGGGCTGGCTGGAGAACCTGGACGGGCGGTACGCGACGGCGCTCGACCTCGCCGTGGAGGCGTACGAGCGGTCCCTCGGACCGCTGTCGATGATGGTCGCCCCGCAGATGCCGGCGGTCCATCTGGTCACCGCCGCCTGGGCGCTGGCCGGGTCGGGCGCGCCGGAGGCGGCGCGGGCCGGGGCGGTGCTGCTGGGTGCCAGGGAGGGCCTGCTGCCCGCGGAGCACCTGCCGCCGCCGCTGGAGCGGGAGAACCTGGACCGGGCGACCGAGCTGGTCAGGTCCGTGATCGGCGAGGACGAGTTCGCCGTGGCGCACGCCGAAGGCGGCGGCCTCTCGCTGGAAGAGGCCGCCGCCGTGCTCGGTCGCGCCGCCGACGCGATCAGAGAGCGCGCCGAGTCCTGAGCCCCCGCTCCGGTGTCAGGTCTTCTTGCGGAACTTGGCGACCGCCAGCGGCGCCGTGACGACGGTGATCGCCAGGGCCCAGCCGAGGGTCATCCACACCGAGTGGGCGATCGGGCCGCCGTTGATCAGGCCGCGCGCGGCGTCGGCCAGGTTCGACAGCGGGTTGTAGTCGGTGAAGGTCTCCAGCCAGCCGGGCATCGAGGTCGGCGGGGCGAAGATCGAGGAGCCGAACTGGAGCGGCATCAGGACGAGCATGGCCATGCCCTGGACGGCCTGGGCCGTCTTCAGGGTCAGACCGAGCAGGATGAAGATCCACATCAGCGAGGCGCCGAACACCACGGACAGGCCGATCGCGGCGAAGAGGTCGAGGACCGAGGTCTTGATCTCCAGGCCGAGCAGGAAGCCCATGCCGAGCAGGATCGCGGTGGCGATCATCATGCGGCCGACCTCGACGACGATCTTGGCGATGAGGACGGAGGAGCGGGCGATCGGCATCGTCCGGAACCGGTCCATCACCCCCTTCTTGAAGTCGTCGTTGATGCCGACTCCGACGGCCATGGCGATGTTCATGCCCATCATCGCCATCAGGCCGGGGGTCACGTAGTTCACGTACGCGTCGTTGTTGCCCTTGCCGGCGATGGCGCCGCCGAAGACGTACACGAACAGCAGGATGAAGATGATCGGCATCAGGACGGCGTCGAACATCGACTCCGGGTCCTGCTTGATCTGGAGGGCGTTGCGCCGGGCCAGCGCGCCGATGTGGCGGAGGTTGGCCCGCAGGCCGATCCGGCCCTCGCCGGAGACCTTGCGCGCCGGAGCCGCCGGGCCGGGCCCGGGGGCGTCGACGGGGGACTCGGACAGCGGGGTGGTGGTCGTGGTGGCGCTCATGCGGCGACCTCCTCGGGAAGCGCGTCGGACACGGTCGACTTCTGGCCGGTGATCGCGAGGAACACCTCGTCCAGGCTGGGCAGATGGGTGCCGATGTGGGCGATGCCGAAGCCGCGCGCGCCGAGCAGGCCCACGACGGCGGTCAGCTGCTGGTCGGTGAGGATCGGCACGTACAGCGCGTCCTCGTCGGGCACGACGGTCGAACCGGCGACGCCGTCGAGCCCGGTCTCGCGCAGCGCGGACGCCATGGCCGACAGATCGGCCGGGTCCACGGCGCGGATCTTCAGGGTGCGGCCGCCGACCCTGGCCTTCAGCTCGTCGACCTTGCCGTTGGCGATGACCCGGCCGCGGTCGATGACGGTCAGCTCGTTGGCGAGCTGCTCCGCCTCCTCCATGTACTGGGTGGTGAGGAGGACGGTGACGCCCTCGGAGACCATCCGCTGGACCTCGTCCCAGACCTCGTTGCGGGTCCGGGGGTCGAGGCCGGTCGTCGGCTCGTCCAGGTAGAGGACGGCGGGCTTCCCGATCATGGAGGCGGCGAGGTCGAGCCGGCGGCGCATGCCGCCGGAGTAGGTCATCGCGGCCCGCTTGGCGGCCTCGGTGAGGGAGAAGCGCTCCAGGAGCTCGTCGGCGCGGCTCCGGGCGTCCTTGCGGGAGAGGTCGAGCAGCCGCCCGATCATGTACAGGTTCTCGAAGCCGGACAGCTTCTCGTCGACCGAGGCGTACTGGCCGGTGAGGCCGATGGTGCGGCGGAGCTGGCGGGGCTGCCGCACCACGTCGTAGCCGGCGACGGTGGCGGTGCCGGAGTCCGGGGCGAGGAGGGTGGACAGACAGCGGACGAGGGTGGTCTTCCCGGCGCCGTTGGGGCCGAGGACTCCGAGGACCGTACCCTCCCGTACGTCGAGGTCGACCCCGTCGAGGGCCTTCGTCTCGCCGAAGTGCTTCACGAGGCCCCGGACCTCGACGGCGTTGATGTGTGATCGCGTCATGGTCGCTACTAGACCAGGCGCCACCGACAAGCCTCCTACAGACGGCCTACAGCCCGCCGATGGGGGATGTCGGCGGGCTGTAGGTGGTGCCGCAGTGGCTCGTACCGGTTCGTCCGGTCCTGTGCCGTCGACGGACCGGACGGTCCGGGGGGCGCGGACCGGACGGTCCGAGGGGGCTAGTGGAACGTGTGCTCCTCGGCGGGGAACGCCCCGCCGGAGACGTCCTCGGCGAAGGCGCGGGCGGCGTCGCCGAGCGTCTCGCGGAGGTTCGCGTACTGCTTGGTGAAGCGCGGGACCTTGCCGCCGGTCAGGCCGGCCATGTCGGTCCAGACGAGGACCTGGGCGTCGGTGCCGGAGCCGGCGCCGATCCCGATGGTCGGGATGTGCAGCGAGCGGGTGACCTCGGCGGCCAGCTCGGCCGGTACGAGCTCCAGGACGACCGCGAACGCGCCCGCGTCCTGCGCCGCCTTGGCGTCGCTGAGCAGCCGGTGGGCGGCCTCGTCGCTGCGGCCCTGCACCCGGTAGCCCATGGTGTTCACGGACTGCGGGGTGAGGCCCAGGTGGGACATGACGGGGATGCCGGCCTGGACGAGCAGCTCGGTCTGGGGCAGCGAGCGCTCGCCGCCCTCCAGCTTGACCGCGTGGACGCCCGCGTCCTTGACCAGCCGGGTGGCGCTGCGCAGGGCCTGGACGGGCCCTTCCTGGTACGAGCCGAAGGGGAGGTCGCCGACGACGAGGGCGCGCTTGGTGCCCCTGACGACGGCGGCGGAGAGGATCGTCATCTCGTCCATCGTGACGGGCACGGTGGTGTCGTAGCCGAGGTGACAGTTGCCCATCGAGTCGCCGACGAGGATCACCGGGATGCCGGCCTCGTCGAAGACGGAGGCGGTCATCGCGTCGTAGGCGGTGAGCATCGGCCACTTCTCGCCGCGGACCTTGGCGGCGGCGATGTCGTGGACGGAGATGCGGCGTGTGCCCTTGCCGCCGTACAGCGCCTTGCTGCTGTCGGCGGACGTCTTCGGGGCAGCCTGAAGCGTCATGGTGAACGGCTCCTTGTTGTGTCATCTCGAGGCGCCCTCACGGCGTCCCCGGACCACATCCATGGTGGCACTTCGCCGGGCGGGCGGGGAAGTGGGCGCGAGTGGCGCTGTTCACACCACGGCAACGTAAAGCCTCGGTCAGATTTTCGATACGAGACGGTCTCGTATCGAAATTACCCCTAAGGTGGTGAGCATGTCACCGCAGTCCCCTGCCCCCGCCACGCCCCGCGTCCCCGAGGCCGCCCACCGGCGCCGCTGGGCCGTCCTCGGCGTCCTCATGCTCAGCCTGCTCATCGTCGTCCTCGACAACTCGATCCTGAACGTGGCGGTCAGGACGATCGCCTCCCCCGCGCCCACCGGCATCGGCGCCACCCAGAGCGAGCTGGAGTGGTCGATCAACTCCTACACGCTGGTCTTCGCCGGACTCCTCTTCACCTCCGGCCTCCTCGGCGACCGCCTCGGCCGCAAGAAGGTCCTGCTCTTCGGCATCACCGTCTTCGGCATCGGCTCCGCCCTGGCCGCCTTCTCCGGCTCCCCGGGCGAACTCATCGCCTACCGGGCCGTGATGGGCCTGGGTGCCGCCTTCGTCATGCCGGCCACCCTCGCCGTCCTCATGAACGTCTTCGAGCGCGACGAGCAGCCCAAGGCCATCGGCATCTGGGCCGGCAGCGTCGGCCTCGCCATCGCGATCGGCCCGATCACCGGCGGCATCCTCCTCGAACACTTCTGGTGGGGATCGATCTTCCTCGTCAACGTGCCCGTCGTCGTCCTGGCCCTCGCCCTCATGCTCTGGCTCGTGCCCGACTCCCGGGACCCGAACCCCGGCCGCGTCGACATACCCGGCGTGCTGCTCTCCGTCGTCGGACTCGTCCTGCTGGTGTACGGGATCATCCACGGCGGCGAACTGGCCGACTTCACCGACGTCACCGTCCTCGCCCCGGTCCTCGGCGGCCTCGCGGTCCTCGCCGGCTTCGTGCTCTACGAGAAGCGCAGCGACCACCCGGCCATCGACATGACCTACTTCAGGAAGCCCGCGTTCTCCGCGGCCGTCGCCGCCATCGCGCTCGTCTTCTTCGCCCTCATGGGCGTGACCTTCTTCTCCGCCTTCTACCTGCAGAGCGTCCGCGGCTACAGCGCGCTCCAGTCCGGGCTGCTCATCCTGCCGCTCGCCGTCGCGCAGATGGTGTTCTCGCCCCGGGCCCGACTCGTCGTCGAGCGCTTCGGCGCCAAGGCGGTGTGCACCGGCGGCATGCTGCTGGTCGCCCTCGGCCTCGCCGCCTTCGCCCTCTTCGACGCCACGACCCCGGTCTGGGTCCTCGAAGTCGTGTTCTTCCTCCAGGGCGCGGGCATGGCGCACATCATGCCGCCGGTCACCGTCACGATCATGCAGGCGCTGCCCCGCGAGAAGGCCGGCTCCGGCTCGGCGATCAACAACACCTTCCGGCAGGTCGGCGGCGCCCTCGGCGTGGCCGTCCTCGGCTCGGTGCTCTCCTCCACCTACCGCGGGCAGATCGAGGGACACCTCGGCGGCGTCCCGGCCGCCCTGCGCGACACGGCGGGCGAGTCCGTCGAGGCCACGCTCGCCGTCGCGGAGAAGCTCGGCCCCGCGGGCCGGGCCCTGGTCGCCCCCGCGTACGACGCCTTCCTCGGCGCCATGCACGTCACCGCCGTCGCCTCGGCCGTGATCGCCCTGGCCGGCGCCGCCGTCGTCGCCGCCTTCCTCCCGGGCCGTACGCCGACGGGCCCCGGCACGGCCCCCGGCCCCGGCGACCCCCAGCGGCCCTCGGTGCCCGCCTCCGGCGGCGAGGCGGGAGAATCGGCCCGACGGTAAACCACCCGGCCACCACCCGGACGAGAGGCGGAGCGCACGTGTCACTGCAGGACGGCGGGGCCCCCGACCCCCACGACGACGGCCCCGAGCCGGGCGCCGGGCCCGAGCGGGGGGCAGAGCCCGAGTCCGCGTCCGGGGGCGAGTCCGAGTCCGAGTCCGCGTCCGAGCCCGCGTCCGCGTCCGCGTCCGAGCCCGAGTCCGAGTCCGCGTCCGAGCCCGAGTCCGCGTCCGGGGGCGAGCCCGAGCCCGCCCCCGTCCGGCGGGGGCGGCCGCGGAGCGAGGCGGTGGAGCAGGCGATCTTCGACGCGGCGGCCGGGCTGCTCGACGAGGGGGTTCCGCTCTCCGACCTGTCCATCGAGCGGATCGCCCGCACCGCCGGCGTCGGCAAGGCGACGATCTACCGCCGCTGGGCCGGCAAGGAGGAGCTCTTCGTCGACCTGGTCCGCTCCGTGGAGCCCCCGGACCCGGTGCTGCCCGGCACCTCGGTGCGGGACGACCTCGTCGCGCTCCTGGAGTCGCTGCGGCAGCGCGGCCTGGCCAAGCGCAGCTCCGCCGTGCTGCGCCACGTGTTCTCGCAGATGCAGGGCTACCCCAAGCTCTGGGACGCGTACCACCACACGGTGATCGAACCCCGCCGCCGGATCGGCCTCGACGCCGTGCGGCGCGGCATGGAGCGGGGGGAGATCCGAGCGGACCTCGACGTCGAGTTCGTCAACGACCTCCTCACCGGCCCCCTGCTGCTGCGCACCGTCATCCGCCCCGGCGCGACCCTGGAGCCCGGCCTCGCCGAACGGGTCGTCGACACCGTCCTGGAGGGCCTGCGCCCCCGCGCCTGACCCGAAGCGGTACGAAGCCGCCGGCGCGGAACGAAGCCGCTGAAGCGGTACGAAGCCACTGACCAGGCACGAAGCCGCCGCCGCGGTACGAACGTGCCGAGCCGCGCGAAGCCGCCGAGCCGCACGAATGTGCGCGTTCTGTCACAGGGTCGGCGCCGGTGCCACCTGCAGGAACCCGCCACGCGGCTCCGTCGTCCCTGGGGGAGTACGACGGCCCCGGGATCGCCTAGTGTCGACACCGGGTCACGCAAGACGGCAAGGCAGCAGTGAGGACAGTGCGATGGCGCGGGTGGACATGACGGAGACCGAACACGGCGGCGCCGGGAACGGGCGCTCCGGGTCCCGTCTGGGGGCCGCCCTCGACCGACTCCGCCGCGACCCCGGGATCTGGCGCCGCGGCATCGTGCTCGCCCTCGCCGCGGTGGCGCTCACGCTCCTGATGGTCTTCCACTCCGACATCCCCAACAGGATCGGCAACCTCGGCAGCCTCACCGAGACCTTCCTGCCCTGGCTCGGCCTCTTCCTGCCGGTGCTGCTCGTCCTCGCCCTCGTGCGCCGCTCCGCCACCGCCCTGATCGCCCTGCTGCTCCCCGCGGTGGTGTGGCTGAACCTCTTCGGCGGCCTCGTCGCCGACAAGTCGGCCTCCGGCGGCGACCTGACCGTCGCCACCCACAACGTGAACGCCGACAACCCGGACCCCGAGGGCACCGCCCGCGAGCTCGCCGGCTCGGGCGCCGACGTGCTGGCCCTGGAGGAGCTCAAGGGCGACATGGTCCCGACGTACGAGCGGGGCCTCGCGAAGGCGTACCCGTACCACTCCGTGCAGGGCACCGTCGGGCTCTGGAGCAAGCTGCCGCTGCGCGCCGCGCAGCCCGTCGACATCCGGATGGGCTGGACCCGCGCCATGCGGGCCACCGTCGTGACCCCCAAGGGCGAGGTCGCGGTGTACGTGGCCCACCTGCCGTCCGTGCGGGTCAAGCTGAACGCCGGCTTCACCGCCAACCAGCGCGACGCCAGCGCCAACGCGCTCGGCGAGGCCATCTCCCACGACCGGCACGAGCGGATCGTCCTCCTCGGCGACCTCAACGGCACCATGAACGACCGCTCGCTCAACGCCGTCACCTCGCAGCTGCGCTCCACCCAGGGCGCGGCCGGCGACGGCTTCGGCTTCAGCTGGCCGGCGTCCTTCCCGATGGCCCGGATCGACCAGATCATGGTGAAGGGGGTGGAGCCGATGTCCTCCTGGGCCCTGCCGGAGACGAACAGCGACCACCTTCCGATCGCCGCCCGCGTGAAGCTCTGACCCTCCGGCAGGGCGCGGCGGTCAGCCCGACACCGGAGCCTCCCGCCAGCGGTTCGTGATCGGCAGCCGGCGGTCCTTGCCGAAGCCCTTCGCCGAGATCTTGGTGCCCGGCGGGTACTGGCGCCGCTTGTACTCCGCCGTGTCCACCATCCGCAGCGTCCGCGTCACCAGCTCCTCGTCGAACCCGGCGGCCACGATCGCGTCCCGGCCCAGGTCCTGGTCCACGTACAGGGCGAGGATCGCGTCCAGGACCTCGTAGTCCGGCAGCGAGTCCGTGTCGACCTGGCCGGGGCGCAGCTCGGCGCTGGGCGGCTTGGTGATCGAGGCCTCCGGGATCGGCGGGGTCTGGCCGCGGTCCACCGCCGCCTGGTTGCGCCAGCGCGCCAGCCGGAAGACGTCCGACTTGTACACGTCCTTGATGGGCCCGAACGCGCCGACGGAGTCGCCGTACAGCGTCGAGTAGCCCACCGCCAGCTCGGACTTGTTGCCCGGCGCGAGGACGATGTGGCCCTCCTGGTTGGAGAGCGCCATCAGGGTCGTGCCGCGCAGCCGGGACTGGAGGTTCTCCTCCGCGAGGCCGCTGAGACCGAGCGACCCCATGTAGGCGTCGAACATCGGCTCGATCGGCACCGTGCGGTAGTTGAGCCCGGTCCGGCGCGCCAGCTCGGCCGCGTCGCCGCGCGAGTGGTCGGAGGAGTACTTCGAGGGCATCGACACCCCGTACACGTTCTCCGCGCCCAGCGCGTCGCAGGCGATGGCGGCGACGAGCGCCGAGTCGATGCCGCCCGACAGGCCGATCAGGACCGAACGGAAACCGTTCTTCGCGGCGTACGCGCGGACTCCGATGACCAGGGCCGAGTACACCTCCTCGTCGTCGTCGAGCCGGTGCGCGTAGCCGCCCGTCAGCTCCGGCTGGTACGCGGGCAGCGGCTCGCCGGAGAGGACCACGCGGTCGATCCGCAACCCGTCGTCGACCGGCCCCTCGGGCGCGTCGTCCTCGGCCGCGGGCAGCTCCAGGTCGAGGATCACGCTGCCCTCGACGAACTGCGGGGCCCGCGCGATCACTTCGCCGGACGCGTCCACGACGATCGAGTCGCCGTCGAACACCAGCTCGTCCTGACCGCCCGTCATCGCCAGGTACGCGGTCACGCACCCGGCCTCCCTGGCCCGCTTGCGGACCAGTTCGAGCCGCGTGTCGTCCTTGTCCCGCTCGTACGGCGAGGCGTTCACCGACAGCAGCAGCCCGGCCCGCGCGGAACGCGCCGCCGGCACCCGGCCGCCCTCCTGCCAGAGGTCCTCGCAGATCGCCAGGGCCACGTCGACGCCGTGCACGCGGACGACCGGCAGGGTGTCGCCCGGCACGAAGTAGCGGTACTCGTCGAAGACGCCGTAGTTGGGGAGGTGGTGCTTGGCGAAGCGCAGCGCCACCTCGCCGCGGTGCAGCACGGCGGCGGCGTTCTCCGGCGACCCGGCGGGCCGGCCGAGCCTCGGCACGGCCCGCTCGGACCGGTCGAGGTAGCCGACGACGACCGGCAGCTCGCCGAAGCCCTCGTCGGCGAGGCGCCGGGCGAGCCCGCGCAGGGCCTCCCGGGACGCCTCGACGAAGGAGCCGCGCAGCGCGAGGTCCTCGACGGGGTATCCGGTCAGCGCCATCTCGGGGAACGCGACGAGATGCGCGCCCTGTCCGGCGGCGTGCCGGGTCCAGTGCACGATCGCCTCGGCGTTCCCGGCGATGTCTCCGACGGTCGAGTCGATCTGATTCAGGGCGAGGCGTAGTTGAGGCACCCGCCCAGTGTAATCGTCAGACCGACGCTATGTCCTGTGATCCGGCGCGGTCCGCGCCTACTTCACCGGACCGGTCCAGATCACCGGCTCGTACGCCAGGAGCTTCGGCGCCAGCTCGATCTGCAGCTCGCCGTCCGCGTCCGACGGCAGCGCGAACGCGTACCCGGCCTTGACCTGCTTGCCCGGGAGGACCGTGCCCCGGAACATCTCGGTCGCCCCGCTGCCGTCGAAGATCGTGCTCGCCCGCGCGCCCTGGGCGTCGCGCGCGTCCGGCAGCGCGGTGGTCACGTCCAGCGCCTCGTCGCCGCCGTTGACGATCGTGATCGTCACCCGGAGCGCGGTGTCGCCCTTCTCGTACCCGGCGGCGAACCCGTCGGGCCGGTACGGCTTCGGCACGGAGACGGTCACCTCCACCCCGTCCTCGTAGGTGTGGGTCCGGCCGAACGCGAGCGTCGACGGAGCCGTCTCCGTCGGCTCGGGCGAGGGCTCGGGCCGCGCCGTGCCACCGGACCCGCCGTCCGGCGCGAACGGCTCGGCGGACGCGCCCTCCTTCTCGCGGACCCGCTCGTCGATCCGCTCCACCGCCTGCGCCGCCACGACCAGCACCACCAGCCAGGCCGCCGACACGACGATCGTCACCGCGCCGAGCACGATGCCCGCGACCGCCTGCCCCCGGTCGGTCGCCTCGCCCCGGTTCGCCCGGCCGAAACCCACGATGCCCAGGACCAGCGCCAGGACGCCCATGACCCCGCCGAGCCAGAACAGGAACGGCACGATCCCGAACAGCAGCCCCGCGACGCCGATGACGAGCGACCCCACCCCGAGTCCGGTCCGCGCGACCGGCACCGCCGGCACGCCGTACGGGCCCGACCCGGGCATGTCGGGCCCCTGCGGAATCCCCGGCCCGTAGGGCGGACCAGGGAACAGGGCCGGCGCCTGGGCCGGCGCCTGGGCCGGCGCCTCGACGGGGTCCGCCTCGACGGGGTCCGCCTCGACCGGGTTCGCCTCGACGGGGTCCGCCTCGACGGGGTCCGCCTCGACGGGGTCCGCCTCGACGGGGTCCGCCTCGACGGGGTCCGCCTCGACCGGGTTCGCCTCGACCGGGTCCGCCCCCGTGCGGGTCGCCTCCGCATCGGCGGGCGGGCGCGGCCGCGGCGGGGCCCAGGGCTGCGAGTCGGGCGTGTCTGCGGGCGTGGTCATGCGGGGGGCCTCCGAGGTGATCCGAAGCGTCGACGTTAGACCGGCGAACGGGCTCTGGCCAGCGACTTCCCGGTCGGCGGGGGATGCGGCGCCCGTCCGTCACCGCCCGCCGCGCGCACCGGCGGCCCGCCCCGCGCCGACATGCGGGGTCGTCCCGCCCCGCTGATCATGGGCCCATGACGACCACTGACGACCCGGCGGAGTCGGCACCGCCCACCCTGAAGGACGGGAGCGTCGTCCAGGACGACGGCACGAAGCGCCAGTTCATCTCCTGGCTGACCCTCGCCTTCATGACCACCGCGTCCGTCGCGAGCCTGCGGCCCTCGCCGTCCATGGCCATCTACGGACTCGCCGCGATCTTCCTCTACCTGCTCCCCGCCCTCGTCTTCCTGCTCCCCACCGCCCTCGTCGGCGCCGAGCTCGCCTCGGGCTGGAGCGGCGGCATCTACCGGTGGGTCAGCGAGGCGCTCGGCAAGCCGCTCGGCTTCCTGGCGGTCTGGTGCCAGTTCGCCATGACCATCGCGTACTACCCGAGCCTGCTCGCGTACGTCGCCTCGACCTTCGCGTACGTCATCGACCCCTCGCTCGCCGAGAACGGGCTGTACGTCGCGATCGTCATCGTCGTCGTCTACTGGACCGGCGTCTGGGTCTCCTCGCGCGGCACGCGGACCATCGCCGGCCTCTCGTCCTTCGGGCTGGTCATCGGCACCCTCATCCCCGGCGTGCTCCTGGTCGTCCTCGGCCTCGTCTTCCTCGGCCAGGGCAACCCCTCCGCGCAGCCCATGAGCGCGGACCACTGGCTGCCGCCGTGGACCGGCCTCGCCAGCCTGGTCCTCATCGTCAACAACTTCCTGTCCTACGCGGGCATGGAGATGAACGGCGTGCACGTCTCCTCGCTGCGCGAACCCAAGCGCGAGTACCCGAAGTCGATGTTCCTGGCGACCGGCCTCGTCCTGTTGATCTTCATCCTTCCGGCCCTGGCCATCGCCTGGGTCATGCCGGCGGAGCAACTCAGCCTCACCGCCGGTCTGATGCAGGCCTTCCAGGCCTTCTTCGACCACTTCTCCATCGGCTGGATGACCAAGGTCGTCGGCCTCATGCTGGTCTGCGCCGCGCTCGGCGGCATGCTCACCTGGCTCGCCGGACCCGCCAAGGGCCTCGTCCTGCTCTCCCGGCAGGAGGGCTATCTGCCGCCCGTGTTCCAGAAGTTCAACAAGGGCGGCGCGCCCATGAACATCATGGTCGCGCAGGGCGTCGTCACCACCCTGATCGGCGTCCTCTACGCCTTCAGCGACAACGTCTCCAGCGCGTACTGGATGTTCTCCGTCATCACCGTGCAGATCTACCTCATCGCCTACCTGCTGATGTTCGCGGCCGTCGTCAGGCTCCGCAGGACCCGTCCCGAGGTCGAACGCGGCTTCCGCGTCCCCGCCGTCGGGTGGGTCGCCGGCATCGGCTTCGTCGCCTCGGTCGCCGCGCTCGTCATCGGCTTCGTCCCGCCCGACCAGTTCGGCGACCAGCCGCTCTGGCGCTACCTGCTGATCGTCGGCGGCGGCCTGCTGGTCCTCGGCCTCCTCATCCCCGGGGCGCTCCTCAAGTACCGCAAACCCGGCTGGATCCACCCCGACCACCGGGAACCTTCGACCACCCCCTAGGGCCCTTGGGGCATCCGGTCATGCGGGACCGCCCGGACGTAGTGGTCCGGGCGGTCCTGGGAACGGGTCAGGAAGCGGCGTAGACGCTCGCGCAGAACGCCTTCAGCTCCTCGTCCGACAGATGCTGGGCCAGGTCGGCCTCGCTGATCATGCCGACGAGCCGCTTGTCCTCGATGACGGGCAGGCGCCGGATCTGGTGGCTCTGCATCTCCTCCAGGACGGCACCCACGTCCGCGCCGGACTCGATCCAGCGGGGCGTGCCCTGGGTGATCTCGCCGCAGGTGATCTTCGACGGGTCGTGGCCCATGGCCACGCAGCGGATCACGATGTCGCGGTCCGTGACGATGCCGCAGAGCCGTTCGTTCGCGTCGGCGACGGGCAGCGCGCCCACGTTCAGGTCCCGCATCAGCTGCGCCGCCCGGTCGAGCGTCTCGTGTTCCGGGATCCACCGGGCCCCGGTGTGCATGATGTCCTTCGCCGTGGTCATGGGGTGCGTACCTTTCGTCGAACGTCGTCGTACGAACTCCCCGAGCCCACTCATTGTCGGCGCGCGGCCCGCCCCGCGCGACTCGTCGGCGCCGCGCCCGGCCCCGCGGCCCCCGGGGCGCCATGGCGACGGCCCCCGCGACCACGAGGGGTCACGGGGGCCTTGAGGGCAGCTGTGAAGGGCCGTGGAACCGTCCGGGGGCAGGCCCCGGACCGGGTCAGGCCCCGCGCTTCCCGAGCATGTCCGCCATCAGCGCCATCTCGGACTTCTGGGCGTCGACCATGCCCTGCGCGAGCCCGCGCTCGATGTCCACGGTGCACTTCTGCACGCAGCCCTCGGCCATGTGGACCCCGCCCCTGTGGTGCTCGGTCATGAGCTTCAGGTACAGGACCTCGGCCTCCCGGCCGCTCGCCTTGCGCAGCTCGTCCAGCTGGGCGTTGGTCGCCATGCCGGGCATCAGCGCCCCGTCCAGCGGGCCGGTGTCGCCGGACCCGCCCATGCCCATCCAGGTCATCGGCTCGACACCGGACCGGACCTTGGGCAGGCCCCACATGTCCAGCCAGCCGAGCATCATGCCCCGCTGGTTCGCCTGGGTGTTGGCGATGTCGTACGCCAGCCTGCGGACTTCCTCGTCCTTCGTCCGGTCCCGGACGATGAACGACATCTCGACGGCCTGCTGGTGGTGGACGGACATGTCCCGCGCGAAACCGGCGTCCGCCGAGGCGGAGTCGGGGGTGCGCGGGGCCTCCTCCCGGTCGGCGGAGGCGACCGTCACCGCCCCGCCGGCGAAGAGCAGCGCGAGGACGACGGCGGAGACCGCGGCGCCCTGCGTGCGGTTGAGCCTCACTGGCCCATCCCTCCGGCACCCTGGCCGTCGGCGCCGATGCCGCCGGTGCAGGCCGCGCCCGGCTCCGGGGTCTGCGGGCCCTGCACGTACTTCGTGAAGAACGCGTCGACCCGCGGGTCGTCGGCGCCGTCCACGGTCACCTGCTTGCCCCAGGCGGACAGCATGATCGCCCCGGCCTGGTCGTCCACGGGGCTCATCAGCGTGTACTTCGTCTTGCCGACCTTGTCGGCCAGCTGCTTCACGTCGGCCTGGGAGGCCGACTTGTTGTACGTCACCCAGACGGCGCCGTGCTCCAGCGAGTGCACGGCGTTCACCTCGGCGATCTTCTGCTTGTAGACCACGCCGTCGCAGTTCATCCAGACCGGGCTGTGGTCGCCGCCGACCGGCGGCTTCATGTCGTACTTCACGGCCGTCTCGACGTGGTTGCGGCCGAGCTTCTTCACGTCCCAGGACTTCTCGGCCGAGATGGGCGCCTTGGCGGCGGCGTCCTTAGCGTCCTGCTCGTCGGACTTCTTCATCAGCACGAAGGCGCCGAAGCCGACGAGGCCCAGGACGACGACGCCCGAGACGCCGATGGTGATCAGGCGGTTGCGGCGCTCACGGGCCTGCTCGGCGCGGCGCATCTCCTCTATTCGGGCGCGGCGGTCGGCGTTGGCGGAGCGGGTGGCGGCCATGGTGATGTCGTCCTTCTTCGGGGGTGGGGGTGGAGTTCGGGGGTGGACGCGGCGGGGGCGGGAGCCCGCCGCCGCTATGTCCGGAGAACTTGAAGGACGTGCAGGTCCGGAGCGCGCGGCTGGGCGCCCGAGCGGCGCGCGGGGCCGTCACCCGACGGCGGCGCGGGCCGCGGGGACCCGCCCTCCGCGTGCAGCGGCGGGTCGAGCGGGGGCGCGCTGAGCACCGCGGGGGAGAGGGAGGGGAAGAGCGAGCAGCCCCCGCGGTCGTACGGGCAGACGTACTCGCCCACGACGGTCACCGCCCGCAGGGCCGTGTCCCCCTCGTGGTGGGCGTCCTGCCGGTCCGGGCCCGTCCCCAGACAGAGGAAGAGCGCGGCGAGGAGCGTCGCCACGGCACTCGCCAGTGCCATGGGACGCGCGTCTCCGGACAGGCGTACGAGCCGTGGGGCCCCCATGGGCGCAGATCGTAGTGGGCGCGAGCCCCCTGTGGGCCGAACGGGGTACCACCCGCTGATCGGAGGGCAGGCGCCGGACGGGCGAACAAGCACCCGGAATCGGCCCCTCCCCGTTACCTGTGTCACACCCGAGCAGGCACTATGGGTGTGCAACGTGCGCGAAACCATGTGGTGGGATGCTCAGGTGCCCCCCGATGTACCCGAGGCGGTGGGAGCAGGCGGCCTGACCAGCGAGGATGGGTGTGGAAATGGACAAGCAGCAGGAATTCGTGCTCCGTACGCTCGAGGAGCGCGACATCCGCTTCGTACGTCTGTGGTTCACCGACGTGCTCGGCTTCCTCAAGTCGGTGGCGGTGGCCCCCGCAGAGCTTGAGCAGGCCTTCGACGAGGGCATCGGCTTCGACGGCTCCGCGATCGAGGGCTTCGCCCGCGTCTACGAATCGGACATGATCGCCAAGCCGGACCCGGGCACCTTCCAGATCCTGCCGTGGCGCGCCGAGGCCCCCGGCACGGCCCGCATGTTCTGCGACATCCTCATGCCGGACGGCTCGCCGTCCTTCGCGGACCCGCGCTACGTCCTGAAGCGGGCCCTGGCCAAGACCTCCGACCTCGGCTTCACCTTCTACACCCACCCCGAGATCGAGTTCTTCCTCCTGAAGGACAAGCCGCTCGACGGCACCCGGCCCACCCCGGCCGACAACTCGGGCTACTTCGACCACACCCCGCAGAACGTCGGCATGGACTTCCGCCGCCAGGCGATCACCATGCTGGAGTCGATGGGCATCTCGGTGGAGTTCTCCCACCACGAGGGCGCGCCCGGCCAGCAGGAGATCGACCTCCGCTACGCCGACGCACTCTCCACCGCCGACAACATCATGACCTTCCGCCTGGTCATGAAGCAGGTGGCGCTCGAACAGGGCGTGCAGGCCACGTTCATGCCGAAGCCGTTCTCCGACTACCCGGGCTCCGGCATGCACACCCACCTCTCCCTCTTCGAGGGCGACCGGAACGCCTTCTACGAGTCGGGCGCCGAGTACCAGCTCTCCAAGGTCGGCCGCTCCTTCATCGCCGGCCTGCTGCGCCACGCGGGCGAGATCTCCGCCGTCACCAACCAGTGGGTCAACTCCTACAAGCGCATCTGGGGCGGCTCCTCCCGCACGGCCGGTTCCGGCGGCGAAGCCCCCTCGTACATCTGCTGGGGCCACAACAACCGCTCCGCCCTCATCCGCGTCCCCATGTACAAGCCCGGCAAGACCGGCTCCTCCCGCGTCGAGGTCCGCTCCATCGACTCCGGCGCCAACCCCTACCTCACCTACGCCGTCCTCCTGGCCGCCGGCCTCAAGGGCATCGAGGAGGGCTACGAGCTCCCCGCCGGCGCCGACGACGACGTCTGGGCCCTCTCCGACTCCGAGCGCCGCGCGATGGGCATCGAGCCCCTCCCGCAGAACCTCGGCGAGGCCATCGCCCTCATGGAGAAGAGCGAGCTGGTCGCCGAGACCCTCGGCGAGCACGTCTTCGACTTCTTCCTCCGCAACAAGAAGCAGGAGTGGGAGGAGTACCGCTCCGAGGTCACCGCCTTCGAGCTCCGCAAGAACCTGCCGGTGCTGTAGGGGACGTGGCCGGTTCCCGACGTCCTCCCGGCACGGAGCTCGTGCCCGCGCCGGTCAACCGGGCGGCCAACGCGGTGCCCGGTCTCGCGGCCGGGCTCGGCGCCCTCTGGTACGGCGCGGAGGCCGGGAGCGGGTGGCAGCGGGTGGCGGCGCTGGTCGTCCTCGCGGGGTGCGGGGTCCTCGCCGTGCGCGGGTACCGCGCGGGGGTCCGCTGCGAGGCGCGGCGGATCGCGGTCCGCGGGTACGTGTGGACGCGGGTGATACCGCGGGAGGCCGTCACCGGGGTGACGGACCTCCCGGCCGTCCGGTGGACCTCGCCCGGCGGACGGCGCAGATGGACGCCGGTCACGGCGCTCGCGGCGGTCTCCGGGGAACTCGGCTCGGTGCGCTCCCGCAAGCGCGGCCACACCGCGCGACTGCGGCGCTGGGCGGCACGCGGGTAGCGCCGGACGGCGGGCGCGGGGAATTCCGTTGCCCGGGAGACGGGACGCGCCGCACACTGCCGCAGTGAAGATCGAGAACGTCGCCACCGAGCGGCTCGTGCTGCGTCCCATGACCGTCGACCGGGCCGAACGCGTCGTCGGCCGGGAGCCCGGCCCCGAGGACCAGTGGGCGGAGGGCTACCCCGGCGCCGGGGACGTCCGCTCGGCCGACGGCTTCCTGAGGGGGGTCGCCGAGCGCGGCGACCCGGGCGTGTTCCGGACGTACGAGATACGGCTCGACGGCGTCACCGTCGGCGGCATCGGCTTCCACGGACCGCCGGACGAGATCGGGGTCGTGACCGTCGGATACGGGCTGCTGCCGGGAGTCCGCGGGAACGGCTACGCGTCGGAGGCGCTGCGGGCCCTCGTCGAGGTGGCCCGGGTGGCCGGCGCCGCCGGGGTGAAGGGGGACGCCGACCTGACCAACCCGGCCTCGCACCGGGTGATGGAGGCCGCCGGGATGCGGTGCGTGGCGGAGGACGAGAAGCTCCGCCACTTCTACCTGGCGCTCTGACGGCGCCGCGGCGCCGCCGTCAGCGCTCGGACAGCTCCGACGGGGCCTCCTGGACGACCCAGCCGTTGCCGTCCGGGTCCTCGAAGGTCATGAACGAGTTCCAGGTGTCGCCCTTGCCGTCCTCCCAGCCCGTCGCGCCGACGTGCATCACCGGGGAGACGCCGACGCCCCGCTCGACCAGCTCCGCCCGCGCGGCCTCGATGTCCGTCACGCAGAGCTGGAGGCCGTGCAGGGTGCCGGGGGCCATCTCCTTGGTGCCGGGCATCGCCGGCATGCCGCTGAGCATGGCGATCGAACAGCGGGAGCCCGGCGGGGTCGCCTGGATGATCCGTACGCCGGGCGCGACCTCGTCGTCGAGGTCGATCTTGAAGCCGCACTTCTCGTAGAACTCCTTGGCCCGGTCCATGTCGGTGACGGGGACCGGGACCACTTCCAGTGTCCAGTTCATGGGGGACACCCTCCCGCAGAGGAAGGCCGCGCGCACCCGGAACGGGTCAGCGCGGAGCGGGAGTCCAGTGCAGCCGGCCGTCGAGGCCGATCGCCGCGACGCCGTCCGTCCCCGCGTCCGGCGCGCCGGCGAAGAGGAACTTCTCCAGGGTCCACGCCGGCGGCGCCCCGGCCGTCCGGCCGTGCGGCGCCGTCGCCAGGAAGCCCGTCCGGGACCGGACCGCGAGGAGGCCGTCGCCGCCGCTGACCGGGCCGAAGCCCGCGACGCCGGAGCCGGGCAGTTCGGTGACCGGGGAGACCGGGCCCGCGCCCGAGAAGTCGGCGCTCCGCAGGTCGCCGGAGGACGGCTTGCGGAACCAGAGCCGTACTCCGTCGCCGTCCGGCGCGGGGCTCGCGCTCAGCGCCAGCGTGGTCGGCGGCAGACCCGTCCGCACCGGACCGGCCAGGGGGCCGCCGGGACGCTGCTGAGCCCAGGTCAGGACGGTCTTGGGGGTGCTGGCGAAGACGTAGCCGCGGCCGGTGCCGTCGGTCGCCGCCACGGGATCGCCGTACACGTCGGTGCCGCCGAGCGTCCGCCACGGCCCCCAGTCGCCGTCGGCGCGCTGCTCGCGGGCCGTGAGGCGATGGCCGCTGTCCCGCAGGAGCACGGTCGCCAGGCCGTCGTGGTCCACGGTCACGGCGGGCGCGCTGATGTCCGAGGTGCCGCCGGCGTCGTCCCGCTCGGGCGTGCCGAGGGAGCGCCACGGGCCGAACGCGCCGCCGGGCGTGGTCTGCGCCGTGGTCACGACCTCGCGGCCGTACGCGGAGGCGTCGGCGCCGAGCGTCGTACGGGTGCCGAAGACCGCCGTGCGGCCGTCGGGCAGGGCGACGGAGGTGACGCCGCCGTCGAGGCCGCCGCCGGGCAGCAGCGTCGGCCCGTGCCAGGCCTCGGTGCCGGCCGGCTTCCGCCACTCGGCGAGCCGTCCGTCGAGGACGGAGAAGGCGTGCAGCGCGCCGGTACCGTCCCGCTGCACCCAGGAGGTGGAGGTGGAGCGGGCGTACCTGACGGTCTGTGTCCAGCCCCGCCCGCCGGGCCGCGCGGCCACCTTCAGATCGCCGCAGCCGGCGGCGGTGCCGCAGTCGTTGACCCCGTCCGTCCAGGCGTACGTCTTCAGGGTCCGCAGCTTCGCGCCCGCCGTCTCGGGGTCGAGCGTGTGCGGCAGCGAGCTGGTGGGGTAGCCCAGGTAGTTCTGCACGCCCACGTGCGGATGCCCGGGCACGTCCGCGTACCGGGCCAGGGCGGCCTGCACGAACCGCGCCCCGTAGAGGTGGTCCTGATGGTCCCGGAGCCTCACCGGCCCGGACGTCGTCGTCGCCGCTCCGGAGACCGCGGTCGTCGTCCCGTGCCCGGGCCCGGCCGCCGACCAGGTGCCGGGGGTCGGGTCCTGCATGCGGACGAAGGTCGGCCGGAAGCGTTCGAGCAGCCCGGTGAGGGTCGCGACGACCTGGTCCTTCGTGTACGTGAAGTCGGCCGCGACGGGGGTGCCGGTCGCGCGCTGGGAGGCCAGTGCGGGGATCCGGTCGTGCCACAGGCCGTTGAGGCTCTGCGGGCGGTCGCCGCTGATCGAGCCGGCCTCGCGCAGCTGGAGCCACACCAGCTTGACCTGGGGCTTCGCGCGCAGGGTGTCCATCTCGGCCGCGGCGCCGCCGGCGGTGGGGAGGGCGACCCGGTCCCAGACGCCGGTCCGGCTGCCGGTCGCCATCTCGGCGTACGCGGCGCGTATGCCGTTCTGCCGGGCCTCGGCGTAGCCCGCCTTGTCGGGCGCGGCGCCGGCGGCGTCGCGCGGGCGGGCGTTGACGCCGTCCGACTCGCCGGCGGTGAGGTAGACGGAGGTCAGGGGGCTGCCGGAGCGCAGCGACTGCGAGACGTCCGGGTTCATGAAGAACAGGTCGTCGTCCGGGTGCGCCACGACCTGCATCACCGACGTGGCGGCGTGCGGGGTCCGTACGGGCTTGGCCGGCGCCTTGGCCTCGTGGGCCGGCGGCCGTACGGGGGGTGTCGCCGGCCTCGCCGTCGTCACCGAGAGGAGCCCGGCGAAGGTGCCGCCGACCAGAAGGGTCGCGACGGTCGCAGAAACGATTCTGCGACGGGAGGGACGGCGGAGGCGGACAGGCATGTTCGGCGACGCTTTCACTGACGGGCGGGGCGGGGCGGGGCGGGGCGGAGCAGGGCTGGGCGGGGCATGACGGGCGGGGTGCTGCGGGACGGGGTACTGCAAGGTGCTCTCGGCCGTGTGGGGGCGTCCCGCGCGCGACGAGCGGGGGGCGCCCCGCGCACAACAAGACGGATCTTCTAGATTTACGGTTCATTCGCCCCGAAAGGGATCTTTGTGCCGGATCTCACGTGCGAGGGGGCGTGTGATGCGCCACCCCCGCGCCGGATCGAGCAGCCGTCCGGCACGACGTGATCGCCGGGCGGGGCCCCCGCGGCCCCCGCGCCGGATAGGCTCGGGCCCTTGGGGCTGACCTGCTCGGAGGGAGCGGCGGAATGACGGTGCCGGGACGCAGGAGCAGTACGTTCTCACGTCTGCTGCGGCACGGGTTCACCGACCCCTCGGGGGCCGAAAGACTCCTCGACGTACCGGAGCTGTCCGAGCTGCGGGACGACTCCGTCCTCCTGGACGCCCTCGGCGCCACCGCCGATCCGGACCTCGCCCTGCGCGGCCTGGTCCGCCTGGCCGAGGCGCAGGCCGAGACCGAGCGGCAGACGTTCACGGCCACGCTGCTCTCCGCCAAACCGTTCCGTGACCGGCTCCTGGGCGTGCTCGGCGCCTCCGAGGCCCTCGCCGACCACCTGGCCCGGCACCCCCGCGACTGGGAGTCCCTCGTCACGTACGAGGCCGCCGACCTGCACCCGGGCGTCGCCGAGTTCGAGCAGGGCCTCGCCGAGGCCACCGACGCGGACTCGCTGCGGGTCGCCTACCGCCGCTGCCTGCTCGCCATCGCCGCCCGTGACGTGTGCGGCACCACCGACGTCGCCCAGGCCGCCGCCGAGCTCGCCGACCTGGCGACGGCGACCCTGCGCGCCGCGCTCGCCATCGCCCGTACGGCCGCCCCCGCCGACGCCGCCATGTGCCGGCTCGCCGTCATCGCGATGGGCAAGTGCGGCGGCCACGAGCTCAACTACGTCTCCGACGTGGACGTCATCTTCGTCGGGGAGCCGGTCGAGGGCGCCGACGAGGGGAAGGCGATCCAGGCGGCGACCCGGCTCGCCTCGCACCTCATGCGGATCTGCTCGGAGACCACGGTCGAGGGCACCATCTGGCCGGTCGACGCCAACCTCCGCCCCGAGGGCCGCAACGGCCCCCTCGTCCGCACCCTCTCCTCGCACCTCGCCTACTACCAGCGCTGGGCGAAGACCTGGGAGTTCCAGGCCCTCCTCAAGGCCCGCGCGGTGGCCGGCGACCCGGAACTAGGCGCCCAGTACATCGACGCCGTCTCCCCGCTCGTCTGGCAGGCCGCCGAGCGCGAGAACTTCGTCCCCGACGTACAGAAGATGCGCCGCCGCGTCGTCGACAACATCCCCGTCGCCCAGGTCGAGCGCGAACTCAAGCTCGGCCCCGGCGGCCTGCGCGACGTCGAGTTCGCCGTCCAGCTCCTCCAGCTGGTGCACGGCCGCAGCGACGCCGGACTGCACAGCGGCACCACCCTCGACGCGCTGGCCGCGCTCGCCGCCGGCGGCTACGTCGGCCGCGCCGACGCCGCCCAGCTCGACGAGGCCTACCGCTTCCTGCGGGCCATGGAGCACCGCATCCAGTTGTACCGGCTGCGCCGCACCCACCTCGTCCCCGAGGACGAGGCCGACCTGCGCCGCCTCGGCCGCTCGCTCGGACTGCGCACCGACCCCGTCGCCGAGCTCAACAAGGAGTGGAAGCGGCACGCGGCCGTGGTCCGGCGGCTGCACGAGAAGCTCTTCTACCGGCCGCTGCTCGACGCGGTCGCCCAGCTCGCCCCCGGCGAGATCCGGCTCAGCCCCAAGGCGGCCGGACAGCGCCTCGAAGCGCTCGGTTACGACGACCCCGCCGCCGCCCTGCGCCACCTGGAGGCACTGGCCTCCGGGGTGAGCCGCAAGGCCGCGATCCAGCGGACGCTGCTCCCGGTGCTGCTCGGCTGGTTCGCCGACTCGGCCGACCCGGACGCCGGCCTGCTCGGCTTCCGCAAGGTCTCGGACGCCCTCGGCAAGACCCCCTGGTACCTGCGGCTCCTCCGCGACGAGGGCGCCGCCGCCGAGAACCTCGCCCGGGTGCTCTCCGCCGGCCGCCTCGCCCCCGACCTGCTGCTCCGCGCCCCCGAGGCAGTCGCGCTCCTCGGCGACCCGGAGGGGCTCAGGCCGCGCGACCGCGACCACCTGGAGCAGGAGGTCGTGGCGGCGGTGGGCCGCGCGGAGGACGCCGAACAGGCGGTCGCCGCGGCCCGCGGGGTGCGCCGCAGGGAGCTGTTCCGCACTGCGGCGGCCGACCTCATCGGCTCGTACGGCACCGAGGACAACCCCCGCGAACCCGACCCGGGCGCCCTGGTCGACCGGGTCGGCGAGGCCGTCACCGACCTCAACGCGGCCACCATCGCCGGCGCCCTGCGCGCCGCCGTCCGCGCCGAGTGGGGCGACACGCTGCCGACCCGGTTCGCGGTCATCGGCATGGGCCGCTTCGGCGGCCACGAGCTGGGGTACGGCTCCGACGCCGACGTCCTGTTCGTCCACGAGCCGCGCGAGGGCGTCGACGAGCAGGAGGCGGCCCGCGCCGCGAACCGGGTGGTCGCCGAGATGCGCAGGCTCCTCCAGCTCCCCACCGCCGACCCGCCGCTGCTGATCGACGCGGACCTGCGGCCGGAGGGCAAGAGCGGCCCCCTGGTCCGCACCCTCAAGTCGTACGAGGCCTACTACCGGCGCTGGTCCCTGGTCTGGGAGAGCCAGGCCCTGCTGCGCGCCGCGCCCATGGCGGGCGACCAGGACCTGGCCGACCGGTTCGTCGAGCTCGTCGACCCGCTGCGCTATCCCGCCGAGGGCCTCGGCGAGGACGCGGTCCGCGAGATCCGCCGTCTCAAGGCCCGCATGGAGTCCGAGCGGCTGCCGCGCGGCGCCGACCCGACGCTCCACGCCAAACTCGGGCGCGGCGGCCTCAGCGACGTCGAGTGGACGGTGCAGCTCCTCCAGATGCGGCACGGCTGGGCGGAGCCCGGGCTGCGGACGACCCGCACCCGCGAGGCCCTCCGGGCGGCGCACGCGGCCGGCCTGATCCCCACGGAGGAGGCGCAGACCCTGGACGAGGCCTGGGTGCTCGCCACCCGCGTCCGCAACGCGGTGATGCTGGTACGCGGCCGGGCCGGCGACACCTTCCCCTCCGACCCGCGCGAAGTCGCCGCGGTGGGCCGGTACCTCGGATACGGCCCCGGTCACGTCGGCGAGATGGTCGACGACTACCGCCGCATCACCCGCCGTGCCAGGGCCGTCGTGGAAGAGCTGTTCTACGGAGCGTAGGGAGGCGGGCCCCGTGCGTCAGCCCTTCAGATAGGGCTGGAGCAGGGTGCTCCACGCCCGGTCGATCTGCTCGAACTCGGCGGGGCACTGCGCGGCCCGGCTCTCGGGCAGCGGCCCGTCGGGGTTGGCGTCGGTCCGTACGGCGCCCTGGAAGCCGGCCGGGTCGGAGCCGTACAGCCAGCAGATGGCGTTGTAGTACCGCTGGGCGTCGAGCGAGTGCTCGTCCGGGAGCCGGTCGCCGACGTCGCCCTCCGCCGCGGCGAGGGCTCCCCAGGCCTCGATGGCGCTCACCGCGTACTCCTGGTGCACGGAGTCGCCCGCGAGGAGGAGGGTGGCGAGCTGGTCGGCCGCGTCCTCCTCCCGGCCGGTGGCCGGCAGGTCGTAGACGTCGATCAGGGCGTGCGCGAGCTCGTGGAAGACGACGCTGTTGGAGATGCCGATGAGGTCGTCCTCGGTGGCCCGGCTCCGCTGGGCCTCGGTTCCGGTCGTGTTCAGCTCGTCGAAGACGCCCCGGTAGTACCCCACCAGCTCGTAGCAGAAGCCGATGCCCTGGCTCTCCGGATCCCAGAAGGCGTTGATCTCGCCGCAGCTCAGGGCCGTCACCGGCACGTCCTGGGGGAGTCCGATCAGGGCGTTCGCATGGGCGGCCGCCCCTTCGAGGACCTCGTTCTCCTCCAGGAACCGCTGCTCGGCCAGGTCCTGCGCGGTCTCGGCGGGCACGTATCCCGCGACGAGGACTCCAGGGCCGGGAACGGCCGGTGCGGCGGTGGCGGTGGAGGCGCCGAGCGTCAGGAGAGCCGCGGAGGCGAGAGCGGCGGCCCATGTCCGGTGGGATCGCATCCTGTGCCTCCCGCTCGGGGTGAGGAGCGCGTGCGGGTCCGCCGGAGCCGTGGGGGCCCGAGGTCTACAGCCTCAGGATAGGCCCGCCGACCAGCGGCCTCACTTGGAGGAGCCGACCGGCCTCTCCGCTTCGGTCGCCCGGTCCGGCTCCGCCGCCGGACGCGGGCCGCCGCGGGCGACGGCGCCGACGGGCTCGACGAGGCGGGGCAGCCGGTGCGGCCGGGAGCCGTACCAGCAGTAGGAGACGCCGAAGCCGAAGGCCAGGCAGATCATGCCGCCGACCGCGTCCAGCCAGAAGTGGTTGGCGGTGGAGACGATCACGACGAGGGTGGCCGCCGGGTAGAGCAGACCGAGGATCTTCGCCCAGGGCGCCTTGGCGAGCAGGAAGATGGTCACGCCGCACCAGAGCGACCAGCCGATGTGCATCGACGGCATCGCGGCGTACTGGTTCGACACGTGCTTGAGGTTGCCCGAGGCCATCGAGCCCCAGGTGTGGTGGACGAGCACCGTGTCGACGAAGTCCTGGCCGTTCATGAGCCGCGGCGGCGCGAGCGGATACAGGTAGTACCCGACCAGGGCCACAGCCGTGGTGGCGAAAAGGACCGTGCGGAACGCCGAGTAACGGCCCGGGTGCCATCGGTACAGCCACACGAGCACACCGATGGTCACGACGAAGTGCAGCGTCGCGTAGTAGTAGTTCATCGACACGATCAGCCACGTCACCGAGTTCACGGCGTGGTTCACGGCGTGCTCGAAGGCGAGCCCCACGGACTCCTCGGCCTGCCAGATCCAGTCGGCGTTCTTGAGCGCCTGGGCCTTCTGCTCCGGCACCGCGTTGCGGACGAGGGAGTACGTCCAGTAGCTGACCGCGATGAGCAGGATCTCGAACCAGATCGTGGGGCGCCGGGGCGTGCGCGCACGCAGGCGCGCGAACCTTCCGTCGGCCACTGTGGGTGACGACGGGGTCGTCCGGTCGTCCAAACTCTTCACGGTCGTTTCACCCATAGGGAGAGAGTCTGCCAGATCCCCACCCCCCGACCGATCATCCCCCGGTCGGGTTCCGGGCGCACCCCCTCCGTCTCAGGAAGGAGTGCGCGCGGGGGACGGAGCGGAGGCCGTTGAACCACGAACGACCAGCTCAGGCATGAAGACGAACTCGGAGTGCGGGGCCGGAGTGCCGCCGACTTCTTCGAGCAGCGCGCGGACCGCGGCCTGCCCCATCGCCTGCACGGGCTGGCGGATGGTGGTCAGCGGCGGGTCGGTGAACGCTATGAGCGGAGAGTCGTCGAAGCCGACGACGGAGACGTCCCGCGGCACGTCGAGCCCCTGCTGGCGGGCGGCCCGGATCGCGCCGAGCGCCATCATGTCGCTCGCGCACACGATCGCCGTGCAGCCGCGGGAGATCAGCGCCGCGGTCGCCGCCTGGCCGCCCTCCAGGGTGTAGAGGGAGTGCTGGATCAGCGCCTCGGACTCGTCGGGGCCGAGGCCGAGCCGCTCCTCCATGCCCTTCTGGAAGCCCTCTATCTTGCGCAGCACCGGCACGAACCGCTTCGGTCCGACGGCGAGCCCGATCCGGGTGTGCCCGAGCGCGGCCAGGTGCGTCACGGCGAGCACCATCGCGGCCCGGTCGTCGGGCGACACGAAGGGCGCCTGGACCTTGGGGGAGAAGCCGTTGAGGAGGACGTACGGGACGCCCTTGCCGCGCAGCTGGTCGTAGCGCGTCATGTCGGCGGTGGTGTCGGCGTGCAGCCCGGACACGAAGATGATGCCGGCGACGCCGCGCTCCACCAGCATGTCGGTGAGCTCGTCCTCGGTGGACCCGCCGGGGGTCTGGGTGGCGAGGACCGGCGTGTATCCCTGCCGGGTCAGGGCCTGCCCGATGACCTGCGCGAGCGCGGGGAAGATCGGGTTGTCCAGCTCGGGGGTGATGAGGCCGACGAGGCCCGCGCTGCGCTGGCGGAGGCGTACGGGACGCTCGTAGCCGAGCACGTCGAGAGCGGCGAGGACGGACTCGCGGGTGGCCGCCGCCACACCGGCCTTGCCGTTGAGCACGCGGCTGACTGTGGCTTCACTGACCCCCGCCTGGGCTGCGATGTCGGAGAGCCGCGCGGTCATGAGAAGGGACTGTACCGGTCACAGCGCGTATTTCCCACCGGTTCAGGGGCACCGGGACCGGACCGCAAGGTTCGAGCCGTTGCGCAAGGTCTTGCAGTGCTTGCGGGGCTCTTTCGCGGTCCCGGAGGGGCCCTGCGAGGCCTTTCCGTGTGCGAGATGCCCGAAACCGACCCTGTCAAGCAGCTCGTCGGCAACCTTCGGGACACGCGGATGTAACGATCGCCGGTCCTTGCAGAAATTCCCCGCAAGCTCTTTCGGCGCGTTTTCATCCCTGTTACGTTCCTGGCAACCCGGAGCGCCGCGAGGGAGCGGTCGCATGAGGAAGGTTCCAGCCCCTCGTCTCCCCGGGATCATCGAAGGAGTTCACATGCGGCGTGGCATAGCGGCCACCGCGCTGGTCGCGGCCCTGGGCGTGACCCTGGCGGCGTGCGGGAGTGACAGCGGTTCCAACGACGGGGGCGCGAAGGGCTCGGGCGAGCTCTCCGGCACCGTGACCTGGTGGGACACGTCCACGGTCGGCTCCGAGGACAAGGTCTTCAAGAAGGTCGCCGAGGACTTCGAGAAGAAGCACCCCAAGGTCACGGTCAAGTACGTCAACGTCCCCTTCGGTGACGCGCAGAACAAGTTCAAGAACGCCGCGCAGTCCGGCTCCGGTGCCCCCGACGTCATCCGCTCCGAGGTCGCCTGGACCCCCGAGTTCGCCGACCTCGGCTACCTGGCCCCCCTCGACGGGACCCCCGCCCTCAAGGACGCGGACGACTTCCTCAAGCAGGCGTCGGCCTCCACCCAGTACAAGGGCAAGACCTACGCCGTCCCGCAGGTCATCGACTCCATGGGCATCTTCTACAACAAGAAGATCTTCAAGGACGCCGGCGTCGAGGTCCCCAAGACCATCGACGAGCTCAAGACCGTCTCCGCCAAGATCAAGCAGAAGACCGGCAAGACCGGCCTCTACCTGCGCGGCGACGACGCCTACTGGTTCCTCTCCTTCCTCTACGGCGAGGGCGGCGACCTCGTCGACGCCGAGAAGAAGACGATCACCGTCGACAGCCCCGCCGGCGTGAAGGCCTTCAAGACGGTCAAGGACCTGGTGGACTCCGGCGCGGCCAAGACGGACGCGACCGACGGCTGGAACAACATGCAGACGGCCTTCAAGGACGGCAAGGTCGCCATGATGATCAACGGCCCGTGGGCCGTCGCCGACACCTACGCCGGCAAGGAGTTCACGGACAAGGCCAACCTGGGCATCGCCCCGGTCCCGGCCGGTTCCGCCGGCCAGGGCGCTCCGCAGGGCGGTCACAACCTCGCCGTCTACGCGGGCTCGAAGAACCTCGACGCGTCCTACGCCTTCGCCGAGTACATGACCTCGGCCGAGACCCAGGCGACGGTCGCGAAGGAGCTCAGCCTCCTCCCGACCCGTCAGTCCGTCTACATCAAGTCGGACGTCGCGACCAACGAGATGATCACCTTCTTCAAGCCGGTCGTCGACAAGGCCGTCGAGCGCCCCTGGATCCCGGAGACCGGCAGCCTCTTCGCGCCGCTCGTCACCGAGTACACCAAGGTCCTGACCGGCCAGACCACCCCCGAGGCGGGTGCCAAGGCGACCGGTGACGGCTACCGCAAGCTCCTGAAGGACTGGAAGTAGCAGGCAGTAGCAGGCAGCAGGAAGAAGAAGGAAGGCAGGCCGGCTGATGGCTGTGGACACCCCCAGCCAGTCGGTGGTGAAGGCCGCGGGCGACAGCGCCCGCGGCCGGAGCCGCGGAACTGGTAAGTCCCGGGGCGCGGCGAAGCGCTCCCTCTCCACCCACTGGTACGCCTGGGCGATGGTCGCCCCGGTGACCGTCGTGATCGCCGTGATCATCGGCTATCCGCTGGTCCGCGGCATCTTCCTGTCGCTGACCGACGCCAACGAGCGCAACGTCGAGCGCTCCATCGGCGTCAACCACATCCCGTCCAGCTACGAGTTCGTGGGCCTGGACAACTACGCCGACGCGCTGACGGGCGGCCAGTTCCTCTCCACCCTGGGCTGGACGCTGGTGTGGACGGTGTCCTGTGTGTCCGTGACCTTCGCCCTCGGCCTGGCCCTCGCCAACATCCTCAACCGCAGGATCGCCGGCCGCGGCGCCTACCGGCTGATGCTCATCCTGCCGTGGGCCGTGCCCGGATTCGTCTCCGTCTTCGCCTGGCGCTTCCTCTACAACCAGGACAACGGCCTCCTCAACAAGCTCCTCGCGGGCGGCGGCATCGACGCGGTGCCGTGGCTCAACGACCCCACCTGGGCCAAGGTCTCGGTCATCGCGACCAACGTCTGGCTCGGCGTGCCGTTCATGATGGTCGCCCTCCTCGGCGGGCTCCAGTCCATCCCCGGCGAGCTGTACGAGGCCGCCGAGATGGACGGTGCCAACGCCTGGCAGCGCTTCCGGCACATCACCATGCCCGGGCTCAGCTCGGTGTCGACGACGGTGATCCTGCTCTCCACCATCTGGACCTTCAACATGTTCCCGGTGATCTTCCTGCTCACCCGGGGCGGGCCCGGCGAGGCCACCCAGATCCTCGTCACCCAGGCCTACAAGTTCTCCTTCGAGGTCAGTCCGCGCGACTTCGCCCAGTCGTCCACCTGGGGCGTGCTCATCCTGGTCCTCCTGATGCTCTTCGCCGCGGTCTACCGGCGAGTCCTCCGCAAGCAGGGAGAAGTCTGGTGACCACCACGACCCCCGCCCGTCACGCCGTGACCAACACCCCGATCCGCGGCCGCCGTTCGCCGCTGGCCTCGGTCGCGCTGCACGTCACGCTGATCACGGCGTCCGTGATCGCCGTCTTCCCGGTCCTCTGGGTGCTGCTGACCTCGCTGAAGCCCGCGAAGTACGCGATCACCACGGACTTCTTCAAGGAGACGACGCTCGAGAACTACACGAACCTGCTGCGGGACACCCCGTTCCTCACCTGGTTCGGCAACTCGCTGCTCGTCGCCGGTCTCACCACCGTCATCGGCGTCTTCGTCTCCGCCACCACGGGCTACGCCGTCAGCCGCTTCCGCTTCCCCGGCAAGCGCGGACTGATGTGGACGCTGCTCATCACCCAGATGTTCCCGGTCGCCGTCCTCATCGTGCCGATCTACAACATCATGGCGTCGATGGGCCTGCTCAACCAGCCGGTCGGCCTGGTCGTCACGTACCTGACGATCGCCGTCCCGTTCTGCGCCTGGATGATGAAGGGCTTCTTCGACACCATCCCGCGCGAGATCGACGAGTCGGGATACGTCGACGGCCTCACCCCGTTCGGCACCTTCTGGCGGCTGATCCTGCCGCTCGCCAAGCCGGGCATCGCCGTCACCGCGTTCTACTCCTTCATCACCGCGTGGGGCGAGGTGGCCTACGCCTCCGCCTTCATGGTCGGCGACGAGAACCTGACGCTCGCCGGCGGACTGCAGAAGTTCGTCAACCAGTACGGGGCACAGTGGGGCCCGATGGCCGCGGCCTCCGTGCTGATCGCCGTCCCCGCCGCCCTGGTGTTCCTCTTCGCCCAGCGGCATCTCGTCACCGGCATGTCGGCCGGTGCCGTCAAGGGCTGACGGCCCTGAGCACCCCGCCCGAACGCACCTCCTTACCTCCCAGGGAAGACATGACCCAGCATCTCGCCACCCCGGCCGACGCCCCCACCACCGGCACGCACACGGGCTGGTGGAGAGACGCCGTGATCTACCAGGTCTACCCGCGCAGCTTCGCCGACGGCAACGGTGACGGCATGGGCGACCTGGAGGGCATCCGCAGCCGGCTGCCGTACCTCAAGGACCTGGGCGTCGACGCCGTCTGGCTCTCCCCGTTCTACGCCTCGCCGCAGGCCGACGCCGGCTACGACGTCGCCGACTACCGGGCCATCGACCCGATGTTCGGCTCGCTCCTCGACGCCGACGCGGTGATCCGCGAGGCCCACGAACTGGGCCTGCGCATCATCGTCGACCTGGTGCCCAACCACTCCTCCGACCAGCACGAGTGGTTCCAGCGGGCGCTGCGCGAGGGCCCCGCATCGCCGCTGCGCGAGCGCTACCACTTCCGTGCCGGCAAGGGCGCGAACGGCGAACTCCCGCCCAACGACTGGGAGTCCATCTTCGGCGGCCCCGCCTGGACCCGTACGGAGAACGCGGACGGCACCCCCGGCGAGTGGTACCTGCACCTCTTCGCCCCGGAGCAGCCCGACTTCAACTGGGAGCACCCGGCCGTCCGCGACGAGTTCCGCTCCATCCTGCGCTTCTGGCTGGACATGGGCGTCGACGGCTTCCGCGTCGACGTCGCCCACGGCCTGGTCAAGGCCCCGGGCCTGCCCGACATCGGCGCCCACGACCAGCTGAAGCTGCTCGGCAACGACGTCATGCCCTTCTTCGACCAGGACGGCGTCCACGAGATCTACCGCACCTGGCGCAAGGTCCTCGCCGAATACGACGGGGAGCGCGTCCTCGTCGCCGAGGCGTGGACCCCGACCGTCGACCGCACCGCGAACTACGTGCGCCCCGACGAGATGCACCAGGCCTTCAACTTCCAGTACCTGGGCACCCACTGGGACGCGGCGGAGCTCCGTACGGTGATCGACGCCTCGCTCGACGCGATGCGCCCGGTCGGCGCCCCCACCACCTGGGTGCTGTCCAACCACGACGTCACCCGGCACGCCACCCGCTTCGCCAACCCGGCGGGCCTCGGCACCCAGCTCCGCGAGGCCGGCGACCGCGCGCTCGGCCTGCGCCGCGCCCGCGCCGCGACCCTGCTGATGCTGGCCCTGCCCGGCTCGGCGTACGTCTACCAGGGCGAGGAGCTCGGCCTGCCCGACGTCACCGACCTGCCCGACGAGGTCCGCCAGGACCCGTCGTTCTGGCGCGCCAGCGGCCAGGACGGCTTCCGCGACGGCTGCCGGGTGCCGATCCCGTGGACCGCCGAGGGCTCCTCGTACGGCTTCGGCGCCGGCGGCTCGTGGCTGCCGCAGCCGGCGACCTGGGGCGGGCTGAGCGTCGAGGCGCAGACCGGCGACCCCGGCTCCACCCTGGAGCTGTACCGCAGCGCGCTCGCCGTACGCCGCGAGCGCCCCGAACTCGGTGCGGGCGAGGACGTCGAGTGGCTGGAGGCACCCGAGGGTGTGCTCTCCTTCCGCCGCGACGGCTTCGTCTGCACCGCCAACACCACCGGCCGGGCCATCTCCGTCCCGCTGCCCGGCCGGTTCCTCCTTTCCAGCGAGGAGATCCGAGTCGTCGCCGTCGACGACGAGGACAGGGCGGAACTGCCCGCCGACACCACCGTCTGGTGGGCGGTGTGACGATCCCCCTGCCGCGGGGCGCCGGAAACGGCGCCCCGCGGCTCGCGGACATCGCGGCCCAGTCCGGCGTCAGCGAGGCCACCGTCAGCCGCGTCCTCAACGGCAAGGCGGGGGTGGCCGGCGCGACCCGGCACAAGGTGCTCGCGGCGCTCGACGTGCTCGGCTACGAGCGTCCCGTGCGGCTCAAACGCCGCAGCGCGGGCCTCGTCGGGCTCGTGGTGCCCGAGCTGACCAACCCGATCTTCCCGGCCTTCGCGCAGGTCGTCGAACAGGTCCTCGCCGGGCACGGCTACACCCCGGTGCTCTGCACCCAGATGCCCGGCGGCGCCACCGAGGACGAGCTCGTCGAGCAGCTCGTGGAGCGCGGGGTGGCCGGCATCGTCTTCCTCTCCGGGCTGCACGCGGACGCCAGCGCCGACCCCGCCCGCTACGCCCGGCTGACCGCCCGGGGCGTGCCGTACGTCCTCATCAACGGCTACAACGAGCACATCGACGCCAACTTCGTCTCGCCCGACGACCGCGCCGCGGCCCGGATGGCCGTCCGGCACCTGGTCGAGCTCGGCCACGAGCGGATCGGCCTCGCCATCGGCCCCACCCGGTACGTGCCCTCGCGCCGCAAGGCCGAGGGCTTCGCCGCCGAGCTGTACGAGCTCCTCGGTGTCGAGCGGGCGGACGCCGAACGGTTCATCAGGCCCACGCTCTTCGGCGTCGAGGGCGGCCACGCGGCCGCCGAGATCCTGCTGCGCGAGGGGTGCACGGGCATCGTCTGCGCCTCCGACCTGATGGCGCTCGGCGTGATCCGCGCGGTCCGCGCCCGGGGCCTCGAGGTGCCCGACGACGTCTCCGTCGTGGGCTTCGACGACTCCCCGCTGATCGCCTTCACGAGCCCGCCGCTGTCCACCGTGCGCCAGCCGGTGCAGGCGATGGCGACGGCCGCCGTCGGCGCGCTCCTGGAGGAGATCGAGGGAAATCCGGTGCAGCGCACGGAGTTCGTGTTCCAGCCGGAGCTGGTCGTACGCGGCTCCACCGCGCAGCCTCCCAAGGGTTCGCAAGGCCTTTCGTAACAACTTGCGCAGGGGTGTCCGGAGGGTTGACCGGGCGCCGGGGCACTCGTACGGTCACGGCTGAAAACAGTTGCTGAAGTTTTCGGCAACTTCTTGCGACACTGATGTCGTACAGGAGGAAGCATGGCCAGAAGAACCGTGGCCGCTGCACTCGCCCTCGTGGCGGGAGCTGCCGCTGTGGCCGTCACGGGAAACGCCCCGGCGCAGGCCACCCCGCCCGGCGAGAAGGACGTCACCGCGGTGATGTTCGAATGGAACTTCGCCTCGGTGGCCCGTGAGTGCACCGACCGCCTCGGCCCCGCCGGATACGGATACGTCCAGGTCTCCCCGCCCATGGAACACCTCCAGGGCGGCCAGTGGTGGACCTCGTACCAGCCGGTCAGCTACAAGATCGCCGGACGTCTCGGCGACCGCACCGCCTTCAAGAACATGATCGACACCTGCCACGCGGCCGGTGTGAAGGTCGTCGCCGACTCCGTCATCAACCACATGGCGAACGGCTCCGGTACGGGAACGGGCGGGACCCCGTTCTCCAAGTACGACTACCCGGGCCTCTACTCCGGCTCCGACATGGACGACTGCCGCTCCTCGATCACCGACTACCAAAACCGCGCCAACGTCCAGAACTGCGAACTGGTCCAGCTCCCCGACCTCGACACCGGCGAGGACCACGTCCGCGGGAAGATAGCCGGCTACCTCAACGACCTGCTGTCGCTCGGCGTCGACGGACTCCGCATCGACGCCGCGAAGCACATGCCGGCCGCCGACCTCGCCGACATCAAGTCCCGGCTGACGAACCCGAACGCCTACTGGAAGCAGGAGGCCATCCACGGCGCCGGCGAGGCCGTCTCCCCCAGCGAGTACCTCGGCACGGGCGACGTCCAGGAGTTCCGCTACGCCCGCGACCTCAAGCGCGTCGTCCAGGGCGAGAAGCTCTCCTACCTCAAGAACTTCGGCGAGGCCTGGGGCTACATGCCCTCCGGCCAGTCCGGTGTCTTCGTCGACAACCACGACACCGAGCGCGGCGGCGACACCCTGTCCTACAAGGACGGCGCCAACTACACCCTCGCCTCCGTCTTCATGCTCGCCTGGCCCTACGGCTCCCCGGACGTCCACTCCGGCTACGAGTGGACCGACAAGGACGCCGGCCCGCCCAACGGCGGCCAGGTGAACGCCTGTTACGCCGACGGCTGGAAGTGCCAGCACGCCTGGCGCGAGATCTCCTCCATGGTGGCCTTCCGCAACACCGCGCGGGGCCAGGCCGTCACCGGCTGGTGGGACAACGGCGGCAACGCCATCGCGTTCGGCCGCGGCTCCAAGGCCTACGTGGCGATCAACCACGAATCCTCGGCGCTCACCCGCACCTTCCAGACCTCGCTGCCCGCCGGCGCCTACTGCGACGTGCAGAGCAACACGGCCGTCACGGTCAACTCCTCCGGCCAGTTCACGGCCACCCTCGCCGCCAACACCGCGGTCGCCCTGCACGTGAACGCCACCCACTGCGGCGGGACCAACCCGACCACGCCGCCGACGACGACCCCGCCGCCCGCCACCGCGGGCGCGTCGTTCAACGTCAACGCCACCACGGTCGTCGGCCAGAACATCTACGTCACCGGCAACCGCGCCGAGCTCGGCAACTGGGCCCCGGCCTCCGCCCTCAAGCTCGACCCGGCCGCCTACCCCGTGTGGAAGCTGACCGTCTCCCTCCCCGCCGGAACGTCCTTCGAGTACAAGTACGTCCGCAAGGACGCGGCCGGGAACGTCACCTGGGAGTCCGGCGCCAACCGCACCGCGACCGTCCCCGCCACGGGCCAGGTCGTCCTGAACGACACCTTCCGCAGCTGAGCCTCCCCGCACGCAACAGGGCCGCCCCGCCGGGGCGGCCCTCTCTTCCCGTACCTCCAGGGAGCACCCCCGTGACACGCAAGAGAACGGCGGTCGCACTGGCAGCCGCCCTGTGCGCGACCCTCGTGCCCGCCCTCCCCGCGGCCGCCGCGCCCCGGCCCCCCGCCCCGCCGTCCGACCGGGCGCTCGCGGCCCAGCCCGCCCGCCAGGACCTCACCCGCGAGCAGTTCTACTTCGTCCTGCCGGACCGCTTCGCCAACGGCGACGCGTCCAACGACCGGGGCGGCCTGACCGGCAGCCGCACGCAGACCGGCTTCGACCCGACCGACAAGGGCTTCTACCAGGGCGGCGACCTCAAGGGCCTGACCCGGCGGCTCGACTACATCAAGGGCCTCGGCACCACCGCCATCTGGATGGCGCCGATCTTCAAGAACCGGCCCGTGCAGGGCACCGGCAAGGACGCCTCCGCCGGCTACCACGGCTACTGGATCACCGACTTCACCCAGGTCGACCCGCACTTCGGGACCAACGAGGACCTGGAGAAGCTGATCGCCGCCGCCCACGCCAAGGGCATGAAGGTCTTCTTCGACGTCATCGCCAACCACACCGCCGACACCGTCGACTACGCCGAGCAGAAGTACGGCTACCGCCCCAAGGGCGCCTACCCGTACCTCGACAAGGACGGCCGCCCCTTCGACGACCGCGACGCGATCGGGAGGACCGACGCCGACTCCTTCCCGTACACCCCCGTCGAGAAGGCGAACGCCAAGGTCCCGTCCTGGCTCAACGACCCGACGATGTACCACAACCGGGGCGACTCCACCTGGGTCGGCGAGTCCGCCGAGTACGGCGACTTCGTCGGCCTCGACGACCTGTGGACCGAGCGCCCCGAGGTCGTCGAGGGCATGAAGAGGATCTACGAGAAGTGGGTCCGCGACTTCGACATCGACGGCTTCCGCATCGACACCGTCAAACACGTCGACCTGGACTTCTGGACCCAGTGGGCCACCGCCCTCGACGCGTACGCCAAGAAGCAGGGCCGCGAGGACTTCTTCATGTTCGGCGAGGTCTACTCCGCCGACACCACCGTCACCGCCCCCTACGTCACCCGCGGCCGGCTCGACGCCACCCTCGACTTCCCCTTCCAGGACGCCGCCCGCGCCTTCGCCTCCCAGGGCGCCGGCGCCGACCGGCTCGCCAAGGTCTTCGCCGAGGACTACCGCTACACCACCGACAAGGCCAACGCCTACGAGCAGGTCACCTTCCTCGGCAACCACGACATGGGCCGCTTCGGCACCTTCCTCAAGCAGGACAACCCGAACGCCTCCGACGCCGAACTCCTCGACCGCACCCGGCTCGCCAACGAGCTGATGTTCCTCTCCCGCGGCAACCCGGTCGTCTACTCCGGCGACGAGCAGGGCTTCACCGGCGCCGGCGGCGACAAGGACGCCCGCCAGCCCCTCTTCGCCTCGCGGACCGCCGACTACCTCGACGACGACCAGATCGGCACCGACCGCACCCACGCCACCGACGCCTACGACACCACCCACCCGGTGTACCGGTCGATCGCCGCGCTCGCCCGGCTCACCCGCGGGAACCCGGCCCTCCGCGACGGCGTCCAGCAGGAGCGGTACGCCGAAGGATCCGTCTACGCCTTCTCCCGCACCGACGCCGAGGCGCGCACCGAGTACCTCGTCGCCACCAACGGCGCCACCACCGCGAAGACCGTCACCCTCCCGGTCGACTCCGCGAACTTCCGGGTCCTGTACGGGGGTCAGGGCGCGGTCGCCGCGAAGAACGGCGCGGTGACCGTCACCATCCCCGCCCTCTCCTCCCTGGTCCTCAAGGCCGACCGCGCCCTCCCCGCCCCCGCCGCGCAGCCGGCCCTGGGCCTCAGGGCACCGGCCGCCGGAGCCACCGGCACCGTCGAGCTCACCGCCGACGTCACCGGCGGACAGCTGAACCGGGTCGTCTTCGCCGCCCAGGTCGGCGACGGCCGCTGGCAGACCCTCGGCACCGCCGACCACGCCCCCTACAAGGTCACCCAGCACGTGACCGCCCCCGCCGGCACCGCCCTGCGCTACAAGGCCGTCGTCGTCGACTCCGCCGGACGCACCGCGAGCGCCACCGCCGCCACCACGGCCGGAGCGCCCCCGGCGCCCGAGAAGCCCGTCGCCGTCGAGCGGACGTACGCCGTCGTGCACTACCGGCGCGAGGACGGGAACTACGACGGCTGGAAGCTGAAGGCCGCCGGCCAGGAAGCCGCGTTCACCGGCCGCGACGCCCACGGCGCCTTCGCCTGGGTCAAGGTCCCCGAAGGCGCCGCCACCCTCGCCTACACCGTCGAGAAGGACGGCGCCGCCGACGGCCCGCAGCGCGCCGTCAACCTCGGCCGCACCGGCGAGGTCTGGATCACCCAGGGCCAGGACGGCCAGTCCGACACCGCCCCCGCCGGCACCCCGCAGGACAAGACCAAGGCCGTCATCCACTACCAGCGGCCCGACGGGAACTACGACGGCTGGGGCCTGCACACCTGGACCGGCGCCGCCCAGCCCACCGACTGGTCCAAGCCGCTCATGCCGGTGCGCTTCGACGCGTACGGCGCGGTGTACGAGGTGCCCCTCACCGAGGGCGCGACCTCCCTCTCGTACATCCTCCACAAGGGGGACCAGAAGGACCTGCCCACCGACCAGTCCCTCGACCTCGCCACCTACGGCCACGAGATCTGGGCGCTCTCCGCACAGCAGAAGTACCTGCTCCCGACCGTCGGCGGCACCCCCGCCCTCGACCTCGGCACGTCCGAGGCCCAGTGGATCGACAGGAACACCGTCGTCTGGAAGGTGAAGCCGACCGACGCCACCAGCCAGCAGCTGGTGTACGCGAAGGACGGCGGCCTCGCCGTCACCGACGGCGCCCTGAACACCGAGGGCCAGTGGCTCCGGCTCACCCCCTCCTCCCTCAGCGACGCCCAGAAGGCGAAGTACCCGCACCTCGCGGCGTACCCCGCCTTCACCGTCGACCCGCGGGACGCCGACCGCGTCCGCGACTCCCTGCGCGGTCAGCTGATCGCCACCCAGCGCGCCGCCAACGGCGCCCTCCTCGCCGCCACCGGCGTCCAGACCGCCGGCGTCCTCGACGACCTGTACGCGGCGAAGGCCACGAAGGCGACCCTCGGCCCGGTCTTCACCGGCGGCCGCACCACCCTCTCGCTCTGGGCCCCCACGGCACAGACCGTCGCCCTCGAACTCGACGGCAGGACCGTGCCCATGCGGCGCGACTCCGGGTCCGGCGTCTGGTCCGTCACCGGCCCGAAGTCCTGGACCGGGAAGCCGTACCGGTACGTGGTCCAGGTCTGGGCGCCCAGCGTCCGGAAGGTCGTCGTCAACAAGGTCACCGACCCCTACTCCACCGCCCTCACCACGGACTCCGCCCGCAGCCTCGCCGTCGACCTCACCGACCCGAAGCTCGCCCCCCAGGGCTGGCGGAACCTGACGAAGCCCGCCGCCGTGCCGCTGCGGGACGCCCAGATCCAGGAACTCCACATCCGCGACTTCTCCGTCGCCGACACCACGGCGAAGGCCGACCACCGGGGCACCTACCTCGCCTTCACCGACAAGGACAGCCAGGGCTCGCGGCACCTCAAGGCCCTCGCCGCCTCCGGCACCTCCTACGTCCACCTCCTGCCCGCCTTCGACCTCGGCACCGTCCCCGAGAAGAAGTCGGACCGGACCGAACCCGCCTGCGACCTGAAGGTCTACGCCCCCGACTCCGAGGAGCAGCAGGCCTGTGTCACCGCCGCCGCGGCGAAGGACGCCTACAACTGGGGCTACGACCCGCTGCACTACACCGTCCCCGAGGGCTCCTACGCCACCGACCCCGAAGGCACCCGCCGCACGGTCGAGTTCCGGCAGATGGTCCAGGCCCTCAACGGCGACGGCCTGCGCACGGTCATGGACGTCGTCTACAACCACACCGTCGCCTCCGGACAGTCCGACAAGTCCGTCCTCGACAAGATCGTGCCCGGCTACTACCAGCGCCTCCAGGCCGACGGCTCCGTCGCCACCTCCACCTGCTGCGCCAACACCGCCACCGAGAACGCCATGATGGGCAAGCTCGTCGTCGACTCGGTCGTCACCTGGGCGCGCGACTACAAGGTGGACGGCTTCCGCTTCGACCTCATGGGCCACCACCCGAAGGAGAACATCCTGGCCGTCCGCAAGGCCCTCGACGCCCTGACCGTCGAGAAGGACGGCGTCGACGGCAAGGCGATCGTCCTCTACGGCGAGGGCTGGAACTTCGGCGAGGTCGCCGACGACGCCCGCTTCGTCCAGGCCACCCAGAAGAACATGGCCGGCACCGGCATCGCCACCTTCTCCGACCGGGCCCGCGACGCCGTCCGCGGCGGCGGCCCCTTCGACGAGGACCCCGGCGTCCAGGGCTTCGCCTCCGGCCTCTACACCGACCCCAACTCCTCCACCGCCAACGGCACCCCGGAGCAGCAGAAGGCCCGCCTCCTGCACTACCAGGACCTCATCAAGGTCGGCCTGACCGGCAACCTCGCCGCCTACACCTTCACCGACACCGCCGGGCGCACCGTCAAGGGCTCCGAGGTCGACTACAACGGCGCCCCGGCCGGCTACGCCGCCGCACCCGGCGACGCCCTCGCCTACGTCGACGCCCACGACAACGAGAGCCTGTACGACGCGCTCGCGTTCAAGCTCCCGGCGGGCACCTCCCCGGCCGACCGCGCCCGCATGCAGGTCCTCGCCATGGCGACGGCGACCCTCTCGCAGGGCCCGGCGCTCTCCCAGGCCGGCTCGGACCTGCTGCGCTCCAAGTCCCTCGACCGCAACTCCTTCGACAGCGGCGACTGGTTCAACGCCATCCACTGGGACTGCCGCGACGGTAACGGCTTCGGCCGCGGCCTGCCGCCGGCCGCCGACAACAAGGCCAAGTGGTCCTACGGGAAGCCGCTGCTCGTGAACCCGGCCCTGACGGTCGGCTGCGAGCAGATCGACGGCACCTCCGCCGCCTACCGGGACCTGCAGGAGATCCGCACCACGGAGCCGGTGTTCTCGCTGGCCACCACCGGACAGGTCCAGTCGGCGCTGAGCTTCCCGCTCTCCGGCACCGATGAGACCCCGGGCGTGATCACCATGCGCCTCGGCGACCTGGTCGTCGTCCTCAACGCGACCCCGCGGAGCACCACGCAGAAGGTCGCCGACCTGGCCGGGAAGGGCTACGCCCTGCACCCCGTCCAGGCCGCGGGCTCCGACACCGTCGTGAAGTCCGCCTCCTACGAGACCGCCTCGGGCACCTTCACGGTCCCGGCGCGCTCGGTGGCGGTGTTCAAGGCCGCGAGCTGACCGTCGGCCGAACCGGGCCCTGGCGTGACACCCTCGTCACGCCAGGGCCTTCTCCCTCAGCGTCACCGTGTACCGCCGGCCGTCGGCGCCGACCTTCTCCAGGTGCGGGACGACGGCCGCGTACCCGGCGCCCTCGTAGTACGTCCCCAGGCGCGGGTTGCGCGTCTCGCAGTCCAGCCGGGCCAGCGTCCGCCCCGAGGCGGCGATCCGCTCCTCCGCGTGCGCGAGCAGCGTCCGCCCCGTGCCCGCCGGCGCCGCCTCCCGGTCGGTCATCAGCCGGTGCACGTACCCCGCCACCGGCGGCTGCGGCCCCCAGACCTCCGGGTCCTCCCACCACAGCTCGTACGCGCCGACCACCCGGCCCCCGTGGGACGCCAGCCACACCTCGCCCCCGGCGATGCGCGCGCGGAAGTGCTCCGCGCCCTTCCCGCCCGGTTTCCACTGGTCGATCCCGTTCCGCACCATCCAGTGCGCCACCTCGTCGAACAGCCCCACCAGAACGTCCAGGTCGCGTGCGTCCGCCCGCCGGAAGGCCACTTGTGTCGTCATGGCGATCACCGTAAAGGTGTGGCCAGACATCCGACAGCCGTACCCCTCTGGCCGGGAGTGACCCTCATGCCGCAGATCACCGTCGACTACTCCGCGCCCCTCGACCGGCGCGGCTTCGCACTCGCCCTGCACCCGCTCGTCGCCGAGACCGTCGACTCGACCGTCGAGGCCTGCAAGACGCGCTTCCGGGAGGTCGAGGAGCTCGTCGTCGGGGACGGAGCCACCGACGACGTCGTCGTCCACGTCGAGATCGCCCTGCTGCCCGGCCGCCCGGACGCCCTCAAGGCACGGCTCGCGGAGGCCGTCCTCGACCTGCTGCCGACCTACCTCAAGGAGACGGAGGGCATCCGCCTCACCGCCGAGGTCCGCGACCTCGACCCGTCCTACCGCAAGCGCTGATCGGGCACGACCGGCGCCGCCCCGACGGCGGGCACCAGGGTGACGAGCCGGGCCACCAGGTCCGCGAAGGGGCCGTCGGCCGGCTCGTCGGCGAGGATCCCGAGCAGGATCCCCGCCATGTCCGCGTCGTAGGCGGCACTCACCGCGGCGAGCGCCGCGAAGTCGTGCACGAGCTGCAACTCCAGCTCCGCGCGCGGGACGCGGCGGCCGTCCAGCCACAGCAGCGCCGTCGACTCGGCGAGCGACACCCAGGACCGGACGACCAACTCCAGGCGCGCCGAGGGCTTCTCGACCTCCAGGTGCGCCAGGATCTGCTCGTACGCGGCCTGCCGCACCTCGTCGATCATCGCGTTCGTCGTCGACGAACCCACCGCGGGACCGCCGCGCATCAGCGCCGCGAACCCCGGCCCGTGCTCGTCCACGAAGTCGAAGAACCGGCCCATCACCCGCAGCAGCCGCGCCCCCAGCGGGCCCCGCGGCGGCTCCACGAACCGGTCCGCGAGCTCGTCGGCCGCCCGCCGCAGAGCCGCCTCGTACAGGCTCTGCTTGCCGGGGAAGTAGTGGTAGACCAACGGCCGCGAGATCCCCGCGGCCGCGGCGATCTCGTCGATGGACACCTCGTCGGGAGAGCGGTGGCTGAAGAGTTCGAGTGCCACCCCGATCAGCTGCTGCTTGCGCTCCTCGACGCCCATCCTGCGGCGTACCCCGGTCGTCATACGAACAGCCTAACGGGGTCCGTTACGCTCCTGCTTCATGAGCGCTTCCGACCAGGACACCACGGCGACCAAGGCCACGGAGACCGACGAGGCCACCGAGCCCGACGACATCGACGACAGCGGCGAGGACGCCGACATCGCCGACGCCGCCGAGGACGCCGCCGATGGGGTCGACGAGGCCGACGAGGACGACGTACTCGACGAGGACGATGAGGACGATGAGGCCGGCGAGGCGGTCCCCGGAGAGGGCCTCACGCCCAAGCAGGCGCGGCGGCTCCGCGTCGCCGCCGCCTCCGTCCTGCTCGTCGCCCTCGCCGTGGTCCTGGTGGTCCGCCTCGCGAGCCGTACGTCCGTCCTGGTCGTCGGCGTGTACGGCCTCGCGATGATCCTGTGCGGCGTCGTGATCGAACTCTCCCGCAACGGCCGTACGCGGCTGGCCACATGGCTCCTGGCGGGAGGCCTGGCCGCCGCGCTCGCCTTCGACTGGCTGATCCTGCCGTAGTACCCCGTTCAGCCGCAGCACCCCGTTCAGAGGTCCAGGACGAGCCGCTTCCCCGCGCAGCGCGAGACGCAGATCAGCATCGAGTCGTCCCGCTCGGCATCCGTCAGCAGCTCGTCCCGGTGCTCGATCTCGCCGTCGAGGACCGGCTGGCGGCAGGTGCCGCAGAAGCCCTGCCGGCAGGAGTACATGATTCCCGGCAGCTCCTCGCGGACCGCGTCGAGGACCGACTGGTCGGCTCCCACCGTCAACGTACGGCCGGATCGGCGGAGTTCGACCTCGAAGGCGGTGCCGCCGGTCGTGGCCGCGGCCGAGAAGCGCTCGAAGCGCGCCGTCCGGCCCTCCGGCATCGCCGCCGCCACCGCGTCCATCAGCCCGTCGGGGCCGCAGCAGTAGACGACGGTCCCCTCCGGCAGCCCGCCGAGCGCGCCCAGATCGGGGAAGCCGGACTCGTCCTCGGCGACGACCGTCACGCGGTCGGCGCCGAGCCGCTCGACCTCCTCCAGGTACGGCATGGTGGCCCGGCTCCGCCCGCAGTACACGAGCCGCCAGTCCGACCCGGCGGCCCGGGCGGCGCGCACCATCGGCAGGACCGGGGTGACGCCGATGCCGCCGGCGACGAAGACGTACGCGGGGGCGTCGACCAGCGGGAAGCGGTTGCGGGGTCCCCGGATCTCGACCTCCACGCCCTCGTGGAGCTGCTCGTGGACCTCGCGCGAGCCGCCGCGGCCGCCCTGCCCCTCGTCGACGAGGCGGGTCGCCACGGTGTACGCGCCGGTGTCGGCGGGGTCGCCGCACAGCGAGTACTGCCGGACGAGGCCCGACGGCAGGACGAGGTCGATGTGCGCGCCGGGCTGCCAGGCGGGCAGTCCCGCACCCTCCAGGCGCAGTTCGACGACCCCCTCGGCGGGCGTGGCCCGGCCGGTCACGAGGGCCTTGCGGGGGACGGTGCTGCCCCGGCCGTACCCGGAGACGGGCTCGTCGAGGGCGGGCATCGGCCAGAGCGGCGCGGTGGACATCCGGCTGCGGACGGCGCGGCGGACGAGCAGCGCGGCCCCGGCGGCCAGGACGACGGTGGTGAACCGGGGCATCAGCGGCCTCCGTTGGCGCCGGGGGAGGAGGCCAGGTAGGCCATCGCCTGCGCGGTGTCGCCCTCCTGCGAGGGGTGGTAGGCGCGGGAGAGGTAGCGGGGGATGGAACGCAGCATGTCGGGGGTCGACGGCAGCACGCCCTTGCGGCCCCGGCGGACGAAGTCCGCGAAGGAGGCCTTCGGGTCGAGCAGGCTCGGGTCGTTCTCCATGAAGAAGCGGATGCCCCGCTGCCACAGGAAGACCAGCGCGGAGAAGGCGAGCGCCCAGGTGCGGGCGCGGCGCCGGTAGCCGCCGTCGAGGTGCATGAACAGCTCGAAGGCGACCGAGCGGTGCTCGACCTCCTCCGCCCCGTGCCAGCGGAGCAGGTCCAGCATCGTCGGGTCGGCGCCGACCCGGTCGAGCGCGTCGGCGTTGAGCACCCAGTTGCCCAGGAACGCGGTGTAGTGCTCGATCGCGGCGATCATCGCGACCCGCTCCATCAGCCACCAGCGGCGCGGCCGGCCGGGCGGCAGGGTGCGGTCCCCGAGGAGCTTCTCGAAGAACCAGTCGACCTGCGCGGTGTACGGCGTGGGGTCGAGGCCCAGCTTCCGCAGGTGGGGGAGGACGTCGTCGTGGGCCTGGGAGTGGATCGCCTCCTGGCCGATGAAGCCGATGACGTCCTCGCGCAGCCGGTCGTCGGTGATGTACGGCAGCGCCTGCTTGTAGACGTGCACGAACCAGCGCTCACCGGCCGGGAGCAGCAGGTGCAGCACGTTGATGGTGTGCGTGGTGAAGGGGTCGCCGGGTACCCAGTGGAGCGGGGTCTCCTCCCAGTCGAAGGAGACCTTGCGGGCCTTGAGCTCGACGTGTTGCGACGCCACCGGGGCAGGCTGCGTATTAGACATGTCGTCAATGTACTGAGGGGTAGGTCCGGGCAACAGGCCCCTGCAGCGCCTTTTTCCGGCCCGCGCCCCGCGCGCGTGCCCCCGGCCCCGGCCCGGTCGCCACAGGTTCCTCCGCCCTGGTCGCCGCAGGTTGCTCCGCCCCGGTCACCGCAGGGCGGCGCGCCGCGTGCCGTCCCCCAGCGTCCCGTCCAGATCCGCCCGAGCCCCCGCCTTCGCCCGCACCGCGAGCACCGGGCCGTCCGAACGGCCCTTCACCCCGCCCGACAGCTCCAGGGCGGTGAACTCCGCGCTGCCCGCCGCCAGGACGTACCAGCCGCCGCGCGGCGCCTGCCACAACACCCCCGCCAGGACCCGCGGATCGCGCACCCCGCACGCGGGCGACCCCTCGGAGCGCGCCGCGAGCGCCGCCGGCACCTTCGCCGACGGGACCAGGAACTGGGCGAGGACCCGGGCGCCCGTGCCCCGCCAGGTCTCCGCGCGCGTGCACAGCCAGGTGCCCCGCCCTGCGCCCTCCGGCAGCTGCTGCCGCGCGAACCGCCAGGCGTTCACCGACCGCACCCCGTGCGCCCGCACCGCCGTCAGCTGGCACGCCGTCCGCGCCCACGCCTCCCGCGCCTCGCGTCCGGTCGCGTCCACCGGCGCCGCCGGCGGGCCCCACAGGAGCCGGGCGGGCGCCAGCTCGCCGAGGTCCGACAGGAGCCGCAGCCCCGAACCGTCCCGCACCTGGAGGGCGTTCCAGCGGACGCAGCCCTTCGCCTCCGCCGGACTCGGCACCGGCTCGGTCACCCCGTACGTGTCCCGGGCCAGCGGCCACGGCTCCTTGGCGGGCGCCAGCAGGTCGCGCACCGCCGTGTCCCGCACCCAGGGGGCCGTCAGATAGCGGACGTTGCCCGAGGCCCTGGACAGGACGAGCGCCGTCGAACCGGCCGTGTCGGCCCCGTCCGTACGCGCGAAGTCCAGCGCCGCCCCCGCCCCCTCCCGGAGCGGCTCCGCGTAGCGCACCACCCGCAGCCCGTCGTGGAAGAGCACCACCCGGGCCCCGTCCACCACCCCCGCGAACAGCAGCTGCGGCGATCCCATCGGCGGCCCCACCGGCGTCCCCGGCGTCGCCGACGACCGCACCGAAAGCCCGGGCCGCGCCCACACGGCGAGCGCCCGCCGCACCAGCGCGCCGTCCCCGAGGAGACCACCGCGCGCGGGCCACACCGAGAAGTCCTGGCGCGTCGAACCCGGCCACGCGGCCGGATCCACCCGCTTCACCGCCCCCGGGTCGAGCGCCGCCTCGGCCGCCGGATTGCGCGCGTACGACGGCGCCGCAGCACCGTTTCTTCCCCACCCGTCCCCCGGCAGCCCCAGCAGCATCCCGCAGACCGCCAGCGCCGCCACCGCCACCAGTGCCGCCCGCCCGTGCTGCCGCCGCCGCATCAGATCCGTCGGCCGCGCCTGCAGCGCGCACGGATCGAACTCGTCGGACTCCAGCAGCGCCGCCCCACTCACCCGCCCGGCCCGCCCGCCCCCGAGCGGACCGGGCGCACCGCCGGCCCCACGGGACCCGAGAGGGGCGGCACCGCCGGCTCCGTCGGGACCCGCACCACCGGCTCCTGAGCCGTCCCCACCGTCGCGGTCCGCCCGGAGGCCGGGGTTCGGCGCGCCGGTCCCGGTCCCGCCATTCCCGCCGCGGCCGCCCTGCCCGCCCTGCCCGCCCTGCCCGCCCTGCCCGCCGGGCCGGCCCCGGCCCCGCCCAGGACCGGCCTGCTCGCCGACCCGCTCGCCGGATCCACCGGGGGTGGCCCTTCCGGCCGGACCGGAAGGGGCGTCGTCCGCGGAGTCCGGCGTGTCCAGTGCGTCGAGGGCGTCCAGGGCGTCCGCCTCGGCCAGGGCGGCCCCCGGGTCGTCGACGCCGACCGCGGCGAGGACGCGCAGGACCTCGGGGTCGCCCTGGCGCTCCAGACCGCGCAGGACGTAGGCCGCGCGGCCGGGGCCGGAGAGGCGGGACAGGTGCTGGTCCAGGGCGAGTTCGTCGGCGCCGCCGACCCGGGGGAAGAGCCGGAGGCCCCACACGTGCGGGAGCAGGGGCGGGAACTGCGCCCGGCGCGGCAGCGCGAGCCGCCGGAGCGGCAGTCCGGCGACGAGTGCCTGCCGCAGCACCTCGCCCCGTACGTACGCGTACCCGGGATCGACCGCGTCCTCGGCCCGGCGCGGCCCCGGCAGGGAGGCGGGGCCCGGCACCCGGCGGCGCGGCAGTGAGCGCTGGACGAGCGCGTGCGCGGTCAGGACCCGGCGGTTGCGGCCCAGCGACGGCGGCAACACGAGATAGGCGATGCGCACGAGACGCGGATAGCGCTCGACGAGCGCGGCCTCGGCCTGCTCGACGTCGACGGGGCCCACGGGCGAGGGAACGAGATCCTGGGTGCTCACGTTCAGCAGAACGAGCGATTCTTGCGATGGTCACCCCGGCCCCTGGGCGGCAGGCGGGCACCGCCGGGGTCGCGCGGGGGCGCCGCGCGGGTGGGGAGTCGGGCCGCGGTGGCCGTCGGAGTCAGGCCGAGGTGGCCGTCGGAGTCAGGCCGCGGTGGCCGTCGGAGTCAGGCCGCGGTGACTGTCGGAGTCAGGCCGCGGTGACCGTCAGCCGCTCCCGGATCAGCGCCGTCACCTCGTCCGGGACGCCGAGCCCCTCCCGTACGTACGCCTCCATCGAACCGTGCCGGACCTTGACTTCGTCGAGCGCCGCGTCCAGGTACTCCGGCAGCACCCCGATCAGGTCGAGGGCCAGCTGAGGGTCGCCGCCCTGCGCCGTGAACCCCTCGATCATCGGCGCGAACGCCTGTCGCACCGCCGGATTCACCGACAGGTACTCGCCCCGCACCGTGTCCTCGTCCGCGCCGAGCAGTGACAGCACCACCGTCGCCGCCCAGCCCGTCCGGTCCTTGCCCGCCGAGCAGTGGAACAGCAGCGGCCCGGCCCCCGGTGCGCCCAGCTCGCCGAGCAGGGCGCGGTACGACGCGCGGGCGGAGTCCCCGGACACGAACGTCCGGTAGGTCCGCGCGAACGCCTCCCGCACCCGGCCCCCGCCCAGGTGCTCCTCGGCCAGCGCCGGGTCGGCGAGCAGCTTCTTCAGCCGCGCGGCGGGCGGCAGCCCACTGCCGGCCAGCTGGTCGGAGAGCACGTCCGCGACGAGCCCCCGCGCACCGGCCGGGAGCCGGTCGGGCCGCTCCAGGCGCTCCCGCTCCGTCCGCAGGTCGACGACCGTGCGGATGCCCAGGTCCGCCACCGCCGGCTCCTCCGGGTCGAGCCGGTCGAGCTGCGCGGAACGCAGGACCCGGCCGGCCCGCACGGCCCGCCCGTCGCCGAGCGGCAGACCGCCGAGATCACGGAGGTTGGCGACGGAGGTGGCGGGGATGGCGGGCATGGCGTCGGCTCCTCCGGTTCGTACGCGTTCGTGTCGACCGTAGTGGATCGCCAGGAAACGGGCAGATCGTGACGATCCGTACGGGCAGATAGCGACGATCCGCACGGGCAGATCGTGACGATCCGTACGGGCAGATAGCGACGATCCGCACGGGCAGATCGTGACGATCCGTACGAGCGGACGCGGGCGCCTCACTCCCCGGGAGCCCCCAGCTCGGCCAGGACCTTCGCCTCCCGTTCCGGGGAGAGGCCGACCGGCGGCCGGTCCGGGCGCTGCGGCGCGGTCCCGCCGATCGACCGCAGCCAGGCCCAGGTGTCGGCGACCGTCTCCGCCACCGGCCGGCAGCGCAGCCCGGCGGCGACCGCCCGCGAGACGTCGGCGGCGTGCATCGCGTCGTACATCTCGCCCGGCGGCACCCACACCGGCAGCTCCGTCCAGGGCTCGACGCCGGCCGCGAGGACCGCGTCCGGCGCTGTCCAGCGCAGTGCGGCGTCCGAGCCGGTGACGCGCACACAGGCGTCGAGGAGCTCACCCATGGTCGTGTGCCCGGCAGGCGAGATGAGGTTGTACGGCCCCGAGAGCCCGGCCTCCACCGCGTCCAGCGTCCACACGGCCAGGTCGCGGGCGTCGATGTACTGGAGCGGCATGGTCTCCGGGCCCGGCGCCAGGACCGGGCCGCCGCGCGCGATCCGGCCCAGCCACCAGGGGAGCCGGCCCACGTTCTCGTAGGGGCCGATGATCAGGCCCGCCCGGACGAACAGCGTCCGTTCCGGTCCGAAGGCGGCCGCGGCGGCGAGTTCGCCGCCCCGCTTGGCCTCCGCGTACGGCACGTCCCCGTCGTCGGGCGAACCCTCCACCAGCGGGCCGTCCTCCGCGAGTCCGGCCGCCGCGGGCCACGTGTACACGGACCGGCTCGACACGTACGCGTAGCGCCCGACCCGGTCCGCGAGCAGCCGTGCCACGTCCCGCACCGCCGACGGCGCGGCGGACCAGGTGTCCACGACGGCGTCCCAGGACCCCGTTTCGAGGGCGGCCAGGCCCCCCGGGGCCGTGCGGTCGCCGATCAGCGACACGACTCCCTCCGGCGGCGTGTGGCGGCCCCGGTGGAAGACCGTCACCTCCCAGCCCCGGCCGAGCGCCTCCTCGACGACCGCGCGGCCGACGAATTCCGTACCTCCGAGCATCAGCAATCTCATGATCCGAAGCCTGCCCGGCCGGGCGGGCCGGGGCGAGGGGGTTCCGCTCCCGGAGGATTCCGCCAGGGGAGGAACCACGCCCGGAGGCCGCCTCTCCGGCCACCCGGCCGGGGTGACAACATGGTCGGCGATGACGCATGCCCGGTCGCCGCTGCGCGCCCTGCGAGCCGTACTCTTCGCGGCGGTCTGCGTCACCCTGGCAGCCATGGGGCATTCGTCCATGTCTGCGCACCCCCTTCGGGCCTCCACCCTCCTCGCCGCCTTCACCGCCACCACGGCGGTCGCCTGGGCCGCCGCCGGCCGCCACCGGAGCACCCCGACCATCGCCGGCGCCCTCCTCGTCCTCCAGGGCGCCCTCCACCTGAGCTTCTCGACCGCCGCCGCCCACCCGGCCGCGGCCACCCCACCCCCGCCCCCCAACGCCCTGCCGCACGCGATGCCGGGGATGGCCGGCCACGCGCACGGGATGCCGGGGATGACCGACCATGCGCACGCGATGCACGGGATGACCGACCACGCGCACGCGATGCCGGGCATGGCCGATCACGCTGCGGCGGCCGTCGCCGCGCAGCCCGCGTCCGGGGCCGGGATGGTCGCCGTCCACCTCCTCGCCGCGCTGCTCTGCGGCCTCTGGCTGGCCCGTGGCGAAGCCGCGTTCCTCGCGGTCGCCGGGGCCGCCCTCGCGTACGCGTTCACCCCGCTGCGCCGACTGACCGTGCGCGTCGGCGTGCCGGACGCCCCGCGACCGCCGCACCGCCGGCGGCGCCGGAACGCCCGCCGCCCGCACGCCGTCGTCCTCGCGCACACCCTGTCCCGGCGCGGCCCGCCCCGGCTGTCCGCACCCCACGCCACGACCCTCGGAGCGCACGTCTGACCGGGGGTCCCTTTCCCCTGTCTGCACCGAACTCCTAGGACAGCCACGTCATGACGACCGTCCACGATCCCGCACGCCCGGACACCCCCGAGGCGCCACCGTCGGAAACCGCCCCCGAGCCGCGCACGTCCGGCGGCACCTGGAGCGCCCTGCGCCCCCTCGTGATGCGCCTCCACTTCTACGCGGGCGTCCTCGTCGCCCCGTTCCTCCTCGTCGCCGCCGTCAGCGGTCTGCTGTACGCGCTCTCCTTCCAGGCCGAGAAGGTGTACTACGCGCACGAGCTGGAGGTCCCCGTCGGCGACACGACCCTGCCGCTCTCCCGGCAGGTGGAGACCGCCCGCGCGGCCAACCCGAACGGCACCGTCACCGCCGTCTGGCCCGGCGCCGAACCCGGTGCGACCACCCGGGTCCTGATGGCCGACCCGGACGCCCCCGAAGGCGCCTCGACGGCCGTCTTCGTCGACCCGTACACCGGTGAGGTGCGCGGGCAGCTGCCCAGCTACGGCGGCTCCGGTGCCCTCCCGCTGCGCACCTGGCTGGACGAGCTCCACCGCGACCTGCACCTCGGCGAGTTCGGGCGCAACTACAGCGAGCTCGCCGCGAGCTGGCTGTGGGTGATCGCGCTCGGCGGCCTGCTGCTCTGGCTCGGCCGCCGTCGCCGCAACCGGCGTGCGCTCGTCCTGCCCGAGCGGGGCCCGAAGTCCCGCCGCCGCACCCTGTCCTGGCACGGCTCGGTCGGCCTGTGGGCGGTGACCGGCCTCGTCCTGCTCTCCGCGACCGGCCTGACCTGGTCGCGGTACGCGGGCGAGAACATCGGCACCGTGCAGGACGGTCTCGGCGGCGCGACCCCCACCCTGACCGCCACCGTCGGCGGCGGTGCCGGCGGCTCCTCCGAGCACGAGGGCCACGGCGCCGGCCACACCCCGGCCGCTCCCGCCGCGGGCACGGACACCGGCCTCGACAAGGCCGTCGCGGCGGCCCGCGCGGCCGGCATCGACAGCCCGCGGATCTCCGTCGTCCTGCCCGCCGAGGGCAAGGGGTACGTGATCAAGGAGACCGACACCCAGTTCCCGCTCCAGCTGGACTCGGTGGCCGTGAACCCGGCCGACGGCGCGGTCCTCGACCGCCTCGCCTTCGCCGACTACCCGCTCCTCGCGAAGCTCACCCGCATCGGCATCGACGCCCACACCGGCGTCTTGCTGGGCCTGTTCAACCAACTGGCCCTGGCCGTGCTCGCGCTCGCGCTGATCCTGCTCATCCTCTGGGGCTACCGCATGTGGTGGCTGCGCCGTCCCGGCCGACCGGTGGCCCGCGGCGCCTGGCGGAAGGTCCCGGTGACCCTGCTGCTGCCGCTCGCCGCGGCCACGGCGGTCGTCGGCTGGTTCGTCCCGCTGCTCGGCCTCAGCCTGCTGTTCTTCCTCGCCGTGGACCTCACCCTCGCCGCCGTGGCGAAGGTGAGGGCGCGCCAGGGCCGAACCGCCTGATCAGGGCGTGTACTTGTAGCCGACCCGCCGCACGGTCTGGATCGTGTGGCGGTGCTCGGCCCCCAGCTTCCGCCGCAGCCGCGCCACGTGCACGTCGACCGTCCGGCCGTCGCCGACGTGCCCGTACCCCCACACCGTCGTGACCAACTGGTCCCGCGTATGCACCCGGTGGGGATGGGCCACCAGATGCGCGAGCAGCTCGAACTCCAAGTACGTCAGATCGAGAGCCTGTCCGTCGACGACGGCGATCCGCTGCACGTCGTCGATGCTCACCGGCCCCTGCTCCTCGGCACCCGCGGCGGCCGCGGGCCCGGGCACCGGCGCCACCGGCAACTGCGCCTGCTGGTCCGCCGGTACGAGCACCAGGTACCCGACCATCGGCGGCCGTCCCGGCAGCGCCGGCAGCGTGTGCTGCGGCGCCGGCACCAGCGTCGCCCCGGGCGGCAGGAAGCTCGCCACCTGCGCCAGGTCGACGACCTCGTTCGGATCGACGGCCCGCAGCCGATGCCGGCCGGGCCGTACGGCGGTCAGAGGGGAAGCGGTGGAAGCGGTGGAAGCGATCTGGGTGTGCACCATGGAGAACTCAGCTCTTTCGCGCGAGGAGGGACGGACATGCGTCGAACGCCAGTCGTCATGCGCGTCAGCCGAAGGCCGTGGATCGGACCGTACCGATCAGGGCTTTAGAGGGCCGACGCCTTCATCGCGCGGCAACACACCCGGTCGAAGTCGTGGTGCTGCCGGGAGGGCCAGAACGGCTCGAGGTCGTGACGACCCGTCGCGGTGTCGTTCTTCATGATGGCCATATCCCTATTGAACCAGAAGGGAATGCCTCCGACGAGCCTTTCGGCAGTCGAACACCGTGTCATCCGTCCCACATGACGGAAGGGGCGCCCACCGTGTGAAACGGTGGGCGCCCCTTCCGGAGTGCGCGATCAGACGCTGATCAGGTGCTGATCGGTTGCGGATCAGACCTGGCCGGCCGCGGCGAGGGCCTCGCAGCAGGTGTCCACGATGAGGCGGGTCACCACGTACGGGTCGACGTTGGCGTTCGGGCGGCGGTCCTCGATGTAGCCCTTCTGGTCCTGCTCGACCTGCCACGGGATGCGGACCGAGGCGCCGCGGTCGGAGACGCCGTAGGAGTACTCGTCCCACGGGGCGGTCTCGTGCAGGCCGGTGAGGCGCTCGTCGATGCCGGCGCCGTAGTTCTTGACGTGGTCCAGCGGCTTCGAGCCCTGGCCGAGGGACTCGCAGGCGGTGATGATGGCGTCGTAGCCCTCGCGCATCGCCTTGGTGGAGAAGTTGGTGTGCGCGCCGGCACCGTTCCAGTCGCCCTTGACCGGCTTCGGGTCGAGGGTGGCGGCGACGTTGAAGTCCTCGGCGGTGCGGTACAGCAGCCAGCGGGCGACCCACAGCTGGTCGGAGACCTCGAGCGGGGCGAGCGGGCCGACCTGGAACTCCCACTGGCCGGGCATGACCTCGGCGTTGATGCCGGAGATGCCGAGACCCGCCTTGAGGCAGTTCTCGAGGTGCGCCTCGACGACCGGGCGGCCGTGGATCTCGTCCACGCCGACGCCGCAGTAGTAGCCGCCCTGCGGGGCCGGGAAGCCGTTGACCGGGAAGCCGAGCGGGCGGGTGCCGTCGAAGAAGGTGTACTCCTGCTCGATGCCGAAGATCGACTCCTGGGAGGCGTACTTCGCGGCGACCTCGGCCAGCGCGGCGCGGGTGTTGGACTCGTGCGGCGTCATGTCCGTGTTGAGGACCTCGCAGAGCACCAGGATGTCGTTGCCGCCGCGGATCGGGTCCGGGCAGACGAAGACCGGCTTGAGGACACGGTCCGACGCGTGGCCCTCGGCCTGGTTCGTGCTGGAACCGTCGAAGCCCCAGATCGGCAGCTCGTCGAGAGCGAGGCCCTCACCGGCGATGATCTTCGTCTTGGAACGAAGCTTCGCGGTCGGCTCGGTGCCGTCGATCCAGATGTACTCAGCCTTGAAGGTCACGGGTCTCATCCTTTGGCGTGCTGCTGCGGGGTTCCGTCGCGGCTCGCGGCACTGCGAGAAGCTGCGGTGTCTGCGCTGACTGCGCTGTTTGTGTTCGACCGCAGCTTCGCAACACGGGATTTCCCGTCGGTTGCCCGTTTGTGAACCCCGTGTTACTCAGCTTTCCTGATTTTCGCGCAGCCGCTGTGCGACGACGTGCGCGTCGAGCAGCCCACCGAGCCCCGCCGCCCGGACCCGCCGCACGACCTCCCCGTACGAGGTGCCCAGGGCCTCCGCCGTCCGCCCGAGGTGCCAGTCGGCGTCGGCGAGCCGCCGCAGCAGGTACCCCTTGCGGATCTGGGCCTCCGACAGCCGGAAGCTCTTCAGATAGGCCGTCCGCCCCTTGTGGTCGGTGATCAGCTCGCCGATGTGCTGCTCCTGCCCGCCCCGCAGGAACGGCGGCAGGAACCGGTACAGGTCGAACGACCCCATCCGGTACACCCGCTCGAAGGCGTACGGCGTCTCCAGGAGGTCGCGCGCCATCAGCCCGTCGTGCGCCACCGCCCAGGCCCGCTCCTGCTCCCGCGCCGCCGCCCGCAGGTCCGCGAGGGTACGGACGCCGCCGGCCCCGTCCCGGATCCGCGCCGTGAACTCGGGCACCGGGGCGCCGTAGTACGCGTACTGGTGCACCAGCTCCCCGTACAGGTCCTCCACCAGCGTCGGATGCAGCAGGCGGTAGTCGTCGGGGTGCGGCACCACGAAGGACGCGGCCAGCGAGTCGGCCACGTACAGCAGCAGCCCGCACTGGCCCGGATGGAGCTCGAAGATCCGCAGCGCCTCCGCGAGCCCCGGCACCGACCACCCCGCGTACGCGGCCTCCGCGCGCGGCGAAAGACCGCGCCGCAGGGCCTCCCGCGACCAGTCGTCCCACACCACCGACGGCCCGCCGAAGTGCAGCGCGAGATACCCCTCCAGGGCGAGGTGGAGCGGCAGGAACCGCAGCCGCCGCTCACCCTGGCGCCGCTTGGCCAGCCGGTGGACGCGTCGCACGGGCACGCTCGGCGGCGCGCCCTCGCCGCCGAGCACGGTCCCGTACGCGGCCTGCTCGGCACCCGTCCCGGCCCCCGCCCCGCCGCCCGTCCAGTCGGCGACGAAGCCGTGCGGGACGTAGGAGGTGTACGAGGTCCGGTCGCCGAGGGCGACGGAGGTCGCGCCCCACCCCTCGTACACCTCCCGGCGCAGCCGCAGCCCCGCCACCGGCTCGGCCCGCACCAGCGGCACGAGCCGTACCCCGCCCCACACCTGCGCCGGGCGCACGTCGAGGCCGGTCAGGTCGATGCGGGTCATGCCCCTGCCCCCTTCAGGAAGAGCTCCACCCGGCGGTCGAGATAGGCCCGCAGCTCCGTGAAGCCCGTCCGCCCCTCGGCGAACTGCGCGATCTCCACCAGCGCCGCCAGGTCCTCCGCGTCCCGGATCCCGGCCGTCGGCACGCTCGGCGCGAGCCGACGCACGTCGAAGCCGTCCGCGTCGTATACGGGGTTGAGGTGGACGACACTCGTCCGGCGCCCCGGATCGAGCCGCGCGCGCCACACCCGCAGGACCTCTCCCGCGAGCCCCGGCGGCGCGTTGTCCCAGCCGTCCGACACGATCACCACCCGCTCGGGGCCCGTCTCCAGGGCGTCCAGGATCCGTGTCCCCAGCGGCGTCGGCCCGTACGGCCGGACGAGCAGCGGATCGTCCCCGCCCGAGGTCCACAGCGCGGTGTACGCCCCCGGTGCCGCGAGGGCCTCCAGGAGGAAGTGCCCGCCCAGCGCGACCGCCAGCGGCCGGCGCCGCTTCACCGCCGAACCGGACGACGAGAAGCTGTCGTCGAGCACCGCAGTCACCCGCCCCCAGCTCCCGGCGTACGGCCCCGCCGCGCGCCGGGCGGACGCGCGCAGCGCCCGCGTGAGCTCGGCCCGGCGCTCGACCCGCTCGCCGAACGGCAGCCCCAGGACGTACAGCGCGAGCCGGGTCAGCGGCATCACGGACAGGTCCGTCCCGCCGCCCGCCGCCCGGTCCGTCCTGAGCCGTTCGAGACGGGTCATCCGGGGCGCGATCCGCTCCAGGAACAGCGCACGGGGCACCCCGTGCTTCGCGGCGAACCCCTCGGCGACCGTGAACGGCAGCTCGTACACCGCCGACTGCTCGTAGTGCGCCCGGCGGTGCGCGTCGAGGGTGGCGTTCCCGTACCGCACGCGGCGGCCGGGCGCGAAGAGGAAGTCGCCGGTCTCGGGGTCGGCGGGACGGCCGTGGACGTGCCGCAGGGCGGTCTTCACCCCGCTGCGGTACTTCACCGCGTCCAGCGCCGGATCGGGGCGGGCCGCGAGCCACGCGCGCACGATCGCGCGCGTGCGCCGGTTGTTGACCCCGGCGGCCCGCAGCGCGCGGAACAACCGGTAGACCCGCTGCGGCGGCAGGAGCGCGAGCCGCGCGGCGATCAGCCGGCCCTCGGCCCGCCTCTCCTCGACCCCGCCGGCCTCCCCGGCGGTGCGCAGCAGCCCTTCGATGATCAGGGCGGCGTTGTGGTGGTTGACGTCGAGCGCGAGGGCGGCCGCGTACACGGGCCGGTAGTTGATCCGCACGTACTCGTGGAGGAAGAACAGCGAGAACCGCTGCTCGGCGGCGGAGGAGCGGAACTCCCGCTGGCCGGTGGCGGTCACGGCGGCGTTCACGAAGAGGAGCACGTCCTCCGCGGCGACGAGCTCGGACACGGCGCTCCCCCTTCTCGCATGGAAGCCGGCCGGGGAATGAGGGCGCGAACAGCGAAGACGTTGCTTCAGAGGCAGGTTCCGGAAGTCGCGCCGGAGTCCCGCGGCCGGCGGAGGAACGCTAACACCGGCGTGGGGGAGGCCTGCCAGCGGTTTTCCGGCACGGCGCCCCTGGTCCCGTCCGTCGCAGCCGCTTCGTCCCGTCGGTCGGACGGCTCCGTCGTACCGTCGGTCGGATGCCCCGTCGGTCGGACGCCCCGTCATCCCGTCCGCCGGATGCCCCGTCCGCCAGACGCCCCGTCATCCGGTCCGCCGGACACCCCGTCGTATCCGTCCCTCGGACGCCCCGTCGTCCCGCCCGTCGGCACCCCCCACCCGCCCGCGCAAGCCCCGACGTGCGTCCGTCGCACGCCCCCCGGGCCCGACTGTCGGCGGCACCCGGCAGACTGGTCCCATGGCGAAGAAGCCGGGCGCGAAGCCCCGTATCGGACTCCTCGGAACCGGCCCCTGGGCCGCCCGTACGCACGCGCCCGCGCTCGCGGCGCACGCGGACGCCGAGTTCAGCGGGGTGTGGGGCAGACGCCCCGAGGCCGCGGCCGCGCTCGCCGCCGCCTCGGGCACCCGCGCGTTCGACGACGTCGACGCGCTCTTCGCGGCGAGCGACGCCGTCGCCCTCGCGCTGCCGCCGGACGTCCAGGCACCCCTGGCGGTACGGGCCGCGGAGGCCGGCTGCCACGTGCTCCTGGACAAGCCGGTCGCCACCACGGTGGCCGGGGCCCGCACGGTGGCCGACGCGGTCGAGGCGGCCGGGGTCGCCTCGGTGGTCTTCTGCACCCTGCGGTTCGCGGAGCCGACCGCCCGCTGGATCGACGAGCAGGCTGCCGCGGGCGGCTGGTTCCTCGGCGAGGCGCACTGGCTGGGCTCCCTCTACGGCCCCGGCTCCGCGAGCGCCTACGCCGCGTCCCCCTGGCGGCGGGAGAAGGGCGGCCTCTGGGACGTCGGCCCGCACGTCCTCTCGGTCTACCTGCCGGTCCTCGGCGACGTCACCGCGATCACCGCCGTGCCCGGCCCCGACGACACCCACCACCTGGTCCTCCGGCACGCGTCCGGCGCGAGCAGCACGGCCACCCTCACCCTCAGCGCCCCGCCCGCTGCGGCGGAGGCCGCCCTCACCCTGTACGGCACCTCCGGCCGGGCCGAACTGCCCCGCTGGGACGGCGCCGTCACCGCCTTCGCCGCCGCCGTCGACGCCCTCGTCACCGCAGCCCACTCCGGCGCACCCCACCCCTGCGACGCCCGCTTCGGCCTCCGGCTGACCGAGATCCTCACCGAGGCGGAGCGCTGCGCGGCCGACCACGCCTGACGGCAGCGGCGAGGGTGCTCCGGTCGTCCGGGCGGTCGCGCCCGACGGCAGCGGCGAGAGGGCCCCGGCGATCCGGGCGGTCGCGCCTGACGACAGCGGCGAGGGGGCCCCGGCGGTCCGGGCCGTCGCGCCTGACGATGGTCGCGAGGGGGCCCCGGCGATCCGGGCCGTCGCGCCTGACGATGGTCGCGAGGGCGCTCCGGTCGTCCGGGCCGTCACCTCCGCCGACTGGCCGCTCTGGCGGGAGGCACGCCTCGCCTCCCCCGCCACCTCGCCCGAGGCGTTCGACACCCGGCTCGCCGACTGGGCGCACGGCGGGGAGGAGCGGTGGCGGGCCCGCTTCGACGATCCGGCCGGGTACGGCGTTCTCGCGGCCCTCGGAGCCCGGCCCGTCGGCCTCGCCGCCGGGCTCCGGGCACCCGACGGAGTCCCCGAGCTCCGCTCGGTCCGGGTCGCCCCCGACACCCGCGGACGCGGCCTCGCGGCCCGCCTGGTCACCGCCGTCGAGACCTGGGCCCGCGCCACCGGCGCCCCCGCACTCCGCCTGGCCGTGCTCGCGGCCAACGCCCGGGCCCTTGCCCTGTACGAGCGGCTCGGCTACACGGCGCACGCCGTGACCGCCGCCGAGACGATCATGCGGAAGCGCCTGCGGCCTCAGGGCCGAGGCTGAGACCGGACGGAGCCGCGCCGTACGTAGGGCGTGGGTCTCAGGAGTGAGGCCGGACGGAGCCACGGCGCCGTGCGCAGGGCGTGGGTCTCAAGAGTGAGACCGGAGGGAGCCCCGGAGCCGTGTGCAGGGCCGGGGCACGGGGCCGGGGCCTCAGGAGCGGGATGCGACGGCCTCCGCCAGTGCCGTGCACAGGGCCTCCAGGGCGGCGCCGTACAGACGTTCCGGTGGGGTGGCGTAGCCGACGACCAGGCCGGCGGGGCGGGGCGGGCCCGGGGCGTCGGGGTGGCGGTAGGCGGCGAGGCCCTCGACGGCCACGCCGTGGCGGGCGGCGGCGGCCAGGGCGGCGGGCTCGCTGCCGGGGGGCAGCTCCAGGACGGCGTGCAGACCGGCGGCGATGCCCGTCACCCGTACCTCAGGCACCCGTTCGGCGAGGGCCGCGACCAGCCGGTCGCGGCGGCTCCGGTGCCGCTGCCGCATGCGGCGGACGTGCCGGTCGTACGCGCCGGAGTCGACGAAGTCGGCGAGCGTGAGCTGCTCGGTGGCCGAGGAGTACGGCTCGCGCTCGCCCTTCGCGGCGACGACACCGTCCACGAGCGCCGCCGGCAGGCACATCCAGCCGATCCGCAGGGCGGGGGAGAGGCTCTTGCTGACGGAGCCGACGAGGACGGTCCGTTCGGGGTCGAGGCCCTGGACGGCGCCCACCGGCCGCCGGTCGTAACGGAACTCACCGTCGTAGTCGTCCTCCACCACGAGCCCGCCGGACCGCCGCGCCCACTCCAGGACGCCGGCCCGCCGCTCGGGGTGCAGCGGCCCGCCGGTCGGGAACTGGTGGGCGGGGGTGAGCAGTACCGCGCCCGCCGCGTCGGGGATCTCGGCGACCCGCGCCCCTTCCTCGTCGACCGGCACCGGCAGCGTGCCGACACCGGCCTCGGCGAGCAGCGCCCGGTGGTACGGCAGTCCGTACGCCTCGACGGCCCACGGCCCCGCCTCACCCACGACCCGGGCGAGCAGCCGCAGCGCGTGCGCCGCACCCGAGCACACCACGATCCGCTCGGGCCCGGTCCGCACCCCCCGTACCCGCGCGAGGTACGAGGACAGCGCGTTCCGCAGTTCGACCCGCCCACGAGGGTCGCCGATCCCGAACACCTCGTGCGGCGCCGCCGTCAACGCCCGCCTGGCCGCCACCAGCCACGCCCCGCGCGGGAAGGCCCCTGGGTCCGGCTTCCCCTGAACCAGGTCGTACGGCTCCGCCTCCGGAGCAGCCGTCCGCGCCGCGCCGGAGGCGGGCACGGCGCCACCGCCGGCACCGCGGGCCCCGGCCCCTCGGCGTGCGGCCGGGGAAACGTCGGCCACGCGGGTGCCCACCCCGTGTCGGGCGGGGGGCGACCCCTCGGCGCTCCCGTCGGCCGCCTGCGTCCCCGACCCCTGGTGGGCGGTCGACCAGCCTTCGGAGACCCCCTCGGCCACGCGGGTCCCCGAGCCCTGGCGGGCGGTCAGCCAGCCCTCGGCGACCAGCTCGGCGTACGCGTCGGCGACGGTGTTGCGGGCGATGCCCAGGTCGGCGGCGAGCGACCGGTAGGGCGGGAGCCGCGTACCGGGGGCCAGCCGCCCGCCCCGTACGGCCTCGCGCAGAGCCCCGATGAGCGCCGCCCGCCGACTGCCGCCCGCGGTGAGGTCCAGATGCAGATCGCTGCCGAGCACGATGTCGTCGATCCGGGTCAGCGGGACAGCGCGTCCCGCACGGCGTCCTCGGTCCGGCCGACGACGGCCGTGCCGTCCTCCGCCGTGATGATGGGCCGCTGGATCAGCTTGGGGTGCGCGGAGAGCGCTTCGATCCACCGCTCCCGGTTCGCCGCGTCCCGGGGCCACTCCTTCACCCCGAGCTCCTTGGCGGCGTCCTCCTGGGTCCGCGTGATGTCCCACGGTTCCAGCCCGAGGCGCTCCAGGACCCGCCGGATCTCGTCCGGCGACGGCACGTCCTCCAGGTAGCGGCGCACGGTGTAGTCGGCGCCCTCGGCGTCGAGCAGGGTGAGGGCGCTGCGGCACTTGGAACAGGCGGGATTGATCCAGATCTCCATGCCGCACACGGTACCCCCCACACCTTCCGCCACCACCCCCCAAACCCCATCTGGCCAGGGGCGATTGTCAGTGGGGGTCTCTAAAATAGGGGGTGAAGGTGAGGGTCCCGGGGAGGGCCCCCATCCCACCGTTCGCCAGGAGGTAGCCCATGGCTCTCGCCGTGATCCGCACGCCGTCCATCGAACCCTGGAAGCCCCTCCAGCGGAAGCCCCTTCCCGCGGGCCGGCCCCGCGAGTGGTACGTCACGCACAACCGGCGCCTCAAGGCCATGCGCCTCGCCATCGCCCTCCTCGACGCGGGCGTCTACCTCCCGTCGAAGGCCACCAACACGACCATACGCACCACCGCCGAGACCATCGGCATCCACCCGCCCTCCGACACCACCTGCCGCATGGTCCGCGCCCTCATCCGCTACGGCCGCTGATCCCGGAGAGGCGCTGCCCGGCCGTGCCGGGCAGCGCCGTCGTCGGATCCCGCCCGCTACCAGGCCACCGGCAGCCGCTCGGGGAGCCGCTTCATGAAGTTGGTGCGCCACACCAGTTGCTCGACCGGCACCGCGAGCCGCAGCCCCGGCAGCCGGTCGAGGAGCGTCTCCAGGGCGATCTCGGCGTGCCGCTTGCCGAGCGCCGTCGCCGGGCAGTAGTGCCGTCCGCCGCCGAAGGAGAGGTGCTCGGCGGCGTTCTCACGGTCCGGCCGGAAGACCAGCGGGTCGGGGAAGCGCTCCGGGTCGTGGTTCGCGGCTTCCACGAGCACCAGGACCAGTTCGCCGGCCCGCACCTCGACCTCGCCGAGCCGCACGTCCTCCAGGGCGAGCCGCGGCAGCCCGTCGCCGATCGACAGGTTCACCCGCAGCAGTTCGTCCATGGCTCCGGCGACCCTCGGCACGCCGCCGGCGGTCAGCGCCTCACGCACGTCCGGCCGGGTCAGCACCGACACCAGCGCCATCGTCAGGAACCCGGCGGTGGAGATCACCCCGGCTCCGAACAGGGTCACGCCCACCGTCGCCAGCATCTCGTCCGTCAGGTGCGCGTAGTCGGGATCCTCGCGCAGCGCCGCGAGCTCCGCCATCAGCCCGCCCGTCGCCGGATCGTCCAGGCGCTCGGTCATGTAGGCGATGTCGCGGTCCCAGTGGAGCCGGGCCGCCTCGATCTCGCGCGGTGCGTTCATGAAGGCCACGTCCAGGCTGCGCAGCAGCCGGGGCCCGTCCTCCTCCGGGATGCCCAGCATCCGGCAGTGCAGCCCCGCCGAGTACGGATCGGCGTAGGCGCTCCGCAGCTCCGCGGGCGCCCCCTCGGCGACCAGCGCGTCCACCAGGGCCCCGGCCCGCGCCCGCAGCCACTCCTCCAGGCCGGGCGCCTTCGGGTTGATCGCCTTCATGACGGCCTTGCGCAGCCCGGCCCCGGTGATGTTGCCCATGTTGTTCACCACGTGCGGCGGGATCGTCAGCGCGTACTGCCGGGGCGCTCCCGGCGCCGAGGTGTCCTTCAGGCTGAACCGGGGGTCCTCCAGGACCTGGCTGCACAGCTCGTGCGAGGAGACCAGCCAGGCCTCGGCCCCGGCGATCGTGCGGACCTTCCGGACCGGTTCGGCGCGCAGCGCGTCGATCTCGGCGGGCAGCCGGGTCCCGTCCCAGTCGAAGGGGAAGGCCGGCGGGGTCTGGACGGCGACGCTCATCGGGCGGCTCCTTCGACGGTGGTTGCGGTGTTCCCGGCGGGCGGGAGGATGCCGTGGCCCTGGTTGCGCGAGGCCCGGAGTCCGGACCCCCGCCCGTACAGCAGATCGGCCAACGGCAGCGCCTGGTGGTAGCAGTTGAGCGAGGACGGCACCCCGAGGATCGCGGGCGTGTCCAGGAAGAGCGGCACCTCGGCGCAGATGTACGCCCGGCACACCTCCCGCTGCCGCTCGTCGGTCCGCTGTCCCGGCTCCAGCTTCCCGGCCAGGAAGATGCCGGTCAGGGCGTCGCAGGTCTCCCGCACCACGGGGTCCGCCGCCACCGCGTCGAGCACCGTGCGGTGCAGCTCGCGGTAGGCCGGGACGTCGCCGAACTCCGACATCCCGCGGGCCCGTACCCGTACCCCCGTGGGGTCGGCCTCGGCCGCCGCCGCCCCGACCTTCGCCCGCACCCCCCGCAGGTTCTTGACGGCCTTGCGCCGCGCCTCGTCGGCCCCGTACCCCAGCGCCTCGTACATGTCGGCGACATGCAGATCGGTGTACACGAGATCGACCTGATCGAAGTGGTCCACACCCCAGCGCGTCAGCTCGCGCAGCCGCTGGGCCGTGAAATAACTGTTCCCCGGGGAGACGCCGATGACCACGTGCGCGCCCTCGTCAGCGATGACGCGGCAGTGATCGGTGTACGGCTGCAGTCGAAGTGTCTCCGCAGGGGCCAAAGCCGCCTGAGTCACGTAGGCAGTCCTCATCGCGCCAGCTAGTCCCGGCGGAGCCCTGTGCTCCGGGTGTGGCGGCAGCGACGACGAGACGCTATCGATCAGTCGCGGAGAGTGAAACCCGTACTCGCGGGTACGCACGATAGTTCGTCAGCTGTTCGCACTTCTGCCTGGAAACGGCCGCCGGCCGTGGCCCTCCCGGAGGGGGAGGGACACGGCCGGCGGTAGCTCGTTCGGAGCCTCGCGGTTTAGAGGTCGAAGTAGAGCTCGAACTCGTGCGGGTGCGGGCGCAGCTGGATCGGGGCGATCTCGTGGGTGCGCTTGTAGTCGATCCAGGTCTCGATGAGGTCGGAGGTGAAGACGCCGCCGGCCTGGAGGTACTCGTTGTCGTCCTCGAGGGCGTGGAGGACGGCCTCGAGGTTGGTCGGGACCTGCTGGACGTTGGCGTGCTCCTCGGGAGCGAGCTCGTACAGGTCCTTGTCGATCGGCTCCGCGGGCTCGATCTTGTTCTTGATGCCGTCGAGGCCCGCGAGGAGCAGGGCGGAGAAGGCGAGGTACGGGTTCGAGGACGGGTCCGGCGCGCGGAACTCGACGCGCTTGGCCTTCGGGTTCGAGCCCGTGATCGGGATGCGCATGGCGGCGGAGCGGTTGCGCTGCGAGTACACCATGTTGACCGGGGCCTCGAAGCCCGGGACCAGGCGGTGGTACGAGTTCACCGTCGGGTTGGTGAAGGCGAGCAGCGACGGGGCGTGCTTGAGGATGCCGCCGATGTAGTAGCGGGCGGTGTCCGAGAGGCCCGCGTAGCCGGTCTCGTCGTAGAACAGCGGGTCGCCGTTCGACCACAGCGACTGGTGGACGTGCATGCCCGAGCCGTTGTCGCCGAAGATCGGCTTCGGCATGAAGGTCGCGGTCTTGTTGTTGCGCCAGGCGACGTTCTTCACGATGTACTTGAAGAGCATCAGGTCGTCGGCCGCGGCGAGCAGCGTGTTGAACTTGTAGTTGATCTCGGCCTGGCCGGCGGTGCCGACCTCGTGGTGCTGGCGCTCGACCTGGAGGCCGACGTTCTCCAGCTCCAGGGAGATCTCGGAGCGCAGGTCGGCGAAGTGGTCGACCGGCGGGGCCGGGAAGTAGCCGCCCTTGTAGCGGACCTTGTAGCCGCGGTTGTTCTCCTCCGCACCGGTGTTCCAGGCGCCGGCCTCGGAGTCGATGTGGTAGAAGCCCTGGTTCGCCGAGGTCTCGAAGCGGACCGAGTCGAAGACGTAGAACTCGGCCTCGGGGCCGAAGTACGCGGTGTCGGCGATGCCGGTGGAGGCGAGGTACGCCTCGGCCTTCTTCGCGATGTTGCGCGGGTCGCGGCTGTACTGCTCGCCCGTGATCGGGTCGTGGATGAAGAAGTTGATGTTCAGCGTCTTGTCGCGGCGGAAGGGGTCCACGCGGGCCGTCGACAGGTCGGCGCGGAGCGCCATGTCGGACTCGTGGATCGCCTGGAAGCCGCGGATGGACGAGCCGTCGAAGGCGAGCTCCTCGGACGGGTCGAACGCCGTCGCGGGGATCGTGAAGTGCTGCATCACGCCCGGAAGGTCGCAGAACCGGACGTCGACCATCTTGACGTCGTTGTCCTTGATGAACTTCTGGACCTCGTCGGCGTTCTGGAACCCGTGCTTCTCGGACATCCAACTCCTCCTACTCCCGGCCCGGGGAGGGGCGGGGTTGCAGCTCGGTCGTGCGGCCAGTGCGGTGGCACACGCTGGACCCGACCATAGGCAGACGGGATTTCTCAAGCATGACCCAATTGTTTCGTCGAAGTTAACCGGGGTGGGTGCCATCGCGCGCGCCGCAGCGGTACGCGTACCCGGGCCGAAGTGATCAAAAACGGGCGCAGTACCGTGGTCGGGTGGACAACAGGCAAGCACTCGGATCTTGGCTCTCCGGCCCCCGCGCGGCGGCCGAGGACGCAGGCGTCGACTTCGGATACCGCGGTCAGCAGCTCGGGCTGCCGGAATTGGGGCCCGGTTCGATCGCCCGCCCCGGGCGGCGCCTCGGCGCCCTGGCCGTCGACTGGGGCCTCTGCATGCTGATCGCATACGGCCTTGTCACCGACGGCTACGACCAGGCGACGGGCAACTGGGCCCTCGGCATCCTGCTCGTCCTGAGCGTGCTGACGGTGGGCACCGTGGGCTCGACGCCCGGCAAGCGCCTCTTCGGCCTGCGCGTCGTCTCCGCGCACGGCGGCCGGCTGGGCCTCGGGCGCGTCGCGGTCCGCTCCCTGCTCGTCTGCCTCGCCCTCCCGGCCCTCATCTGGGACCGTGACGGCCGCGGCCTCCACGACCGCCTCTCCGGCGCCGTCCAGGTCCGCATCTGACCCACTCGCGGTACGCGTACGAGGAAGGCCCCGGACCGCTCGGTCCGGGGCCTTCCTCGTACGGAATCGTCGTGTCAGCGCGTCTTTCCGCCGCGCGGCATCCGCATGCCCTTCGGCATCGGACCCTTCGGCAGCGGCATGTTGCTCATGAGGTCGCCCATCGCCCGCAGCCGGTCGTTGGCGGCGGTCACCTGGGGGCCGGTGAGCACCCGCGGCAGCTTGAGCATGGTCGTACGGACCTTCTTCAGCGGCACCTGTCCCTCACCGTCGCCGACGATGATGTCGTGCACCGGCACGTCCACCACGACGCGGTTCATCCGCTTCTTCTCGGCCGCGAGCAGGGTCTTGACCCGGTTCGGGTTGCCCTCGGCTACCAGCACGATGCCCGCCCGGCCGACCGCGCGGTGCACGACGTCCTGGCTGCGGTTCATCGCGACCGCGGGGGTCGTGGTCCAGCCGCGTCCGATGTTCTGGAGCACCGCCGCGGCAGCGCCCGGCTGGCCCTCCATCTGTCCGAAGGCGGCGCGCTCGGCGCGCCGTCCGAACACGATGGCCGCCGCCAGGAGCCCCAGGACGAAGCCCAGGATGCCCAGATAGACCGGATGACCGATGAGGAAGCCGATCGCGAGGAGGACACCGAGTACGACGATGCCCACGCCCGCGACGACCAGACCGACCTTGGGGTCGGCCTTCCGGGTCATCTGGTACGTGAGGGCGATCTGCTTCAGTCGCCCTGGAGTCGCAGCGTCAGCGCTGCCCGTGTTTGCCTTCCTCGCCATGTCCTGAAGTTTACGTGGCCCGCGAGGTCCGACCGGACGCGGCCTCCATCACATGCTGGGCCTCGACCCGGTCGCGGGCGCGGCGGCGGTCCTCCAGGACGGAGTTCCAGGCGTTGCGCCGGGCGGTGCGCTGTCCGGCGCCCAGGAGCAGCGCCTCCACGGCCTTCAGGGCGTCGGTGACGGACGGGATCGCGGTGACGCGGACGTGCGTCGATGCGGCCGGCATGTCGGGGTCCTCTCTCGAATGCGGGTGAGACGAGGTGGGGGGAAGCGAGCGGGTGGTGGCGGTGAGTGCATCCAAGCTCACAGATCGGTGTTACCAGGGCGTGACCCGGTGGTCAAACACTGATGAAACGTTGATGCGGCCGGTCGGACCAGTCGGGAACGCGCGATGCGGCCCGTACGCCCCCGCTGAGCTGCGGGGCCGTACGGGCCGCATCGAATCCGGCCACTACTGACCGGTAACTACTTGTGCTCGGATTCACACAGGGCTCGGGCGCCCCGGCGTCACGCCTCGGGCGGCCCGGGTGGCACCCCAGCGCCGCGCGTGGCGCCTCAGACGGCCTGGGTGGCGTTGTCGACCGCGCCGCGCTTCTCGATCGCCTGCTGGAAGAGGCGCCCCGCGCGGTACGAGGAGCGGACCAGCGGGCCCGACATCACGCCGGAGAAGCCGATCTCGTCGGCCTCCTCCTTCAGCTCCACGAACTCCTGCGGCTTCACCCAGCGCTCGACGGGGTGGTGCCGGACGGACGGACGCAGGTACTGGGTGATCGTGATGAGCTCGCAACCCGCGTCGTGCAGCTGGCGGAGCGCCTCGCTGACCTCCTCGCGGGTCTCGCCCATGCCGAGGATCAGGTTCGACTTCGTGACCAGACCGTAGTCCCGCGCCTTCGTGATGACGTCCAGGGACCGCTCGTAGCGGAAGCCGGGACGGATCCGCTTGAAGATCCGCGGGACCGTCTCCACGTTGTGCGCGAAGACCTCGGGACGGGAGGCGAAGACCTCCGCGAGGAGCTCCGGCACCGCGTTGAAGTCGGGAGCGAGTAGCTCGACCTTGGTCCGGCCCTCGGCGCGGTCCGCGGTCTGCTGGTGGATCTGGCGCACGGTCTCCGCGTACAGCCAGGCGCCGCCGTCCTCCAGGTCGTCGCGCGCGACGCCCGTGATGGTGGCGTAGTTCAGGTCCATCGTGACGACCGACTCGCCCACGCGGCGCGGCTCGTCACGGTCCAGCGCCTCGGGCTTGCCCGTGTCGATCTGGCAGAAGTCGCAGCGCCGGGTGCACTGGTCACCGCCGATGAGGAAGGTGGCCTCGCGGTCCTCCCAGCACTCGAAGATGTTGGGACAGCCCGCCTCCTGGCAGACCGTGTGCAGGCCCTCGCTCTTCACGAGGCTCTGCATCTTCGTGTACTCCGGACCCATCTTCGCGCGGGTCTTGATCCACTCGGGCTTGCGCTCGATGGGGGTCTGGGCGTTCCGGACCTCCAGGCGCAGCATCTTGCGTCCGTCGGGGGCGACTGCGGACACATCGGCTCCTGTAGCTTCGATTCTTCGGCGCACACCAGGGTACGCCGTTGGTTCCCATGCCTTACTACGTCTGGCCAACCTCTGGCCAGGGCCCTGCATTCCTCCGGGGTTCCTCAGGCCGAGGCCGGTTCCACCGGGCGCTCGATCTCGCGGGGCTTCAGCTCCGCGTGCTCCAGGACCTCTCGCAGATGGCGCTCCGCGACCGGGAGCACCTCCTCGATCGCGAGGTCCCGGCCCAGCTCGTTGGCGAGCGAGGTCACGCCCGCGTCGCGGATACCGCACGGGATGATCCGGTCGAACCAGGCGTTGTCGGGGTTCACGTTGAGGGCGAAGCCGTGCATGGTGACGCCCTTGGCGACCCGGATGCCGATGGCCGCGAGCTTGCGGTCCTCACGGCGCTGGCCGGCGTTGGACGGGGCGTACTCGGGGCCGTTCAGCCGCGGGTCGAACTCCTCGTCGGTCAGCCGGGGGTCGAAGTCGAGGGACAGCCCGCCGAACGACGGCCGCTGCTCGACCGGGTCGCCGAGGACCCAGACCCCGCTGCGCCCCTCGACCCGCGACGTCTCCACGCCGAACTCGGCCGCCGTACGGATCAGGGCCTCCTCCAGGCGGCGCACGTGCGCGACGACGTCCACCGGGCGGGGCAGCTTCATGATCGGGTAGCCGACCAGCTGGCCCGGGCCGTGCCAGGTGATCTTGCCGCCGCGGTCCACGTCCACCACCGGCGTCCCGTCCAGCGGGCGCTCGCTCTCCGCCGTGCGCCGCCCCGCCGTGTAGACCGGCGGGTGCTCCAGGAGCAGGCACGTGTCGTCGATCTCGTCGGCGAACCGCGCGGCGTGCACCTCGCGCTGCTTGTCCCAGGCCACCTGGTAGTCGACGGCCTCCGCGCCGAACCCGAGACGGACGAATCGCAGCTCACTCACGGCCATGCCTCCTCCTGGGTGCCGTGCACCGGGGACCGGGGATCATCCCGGGCCGGAACGGCACCGTGCGTCATTCGCGCCCATGCAACTGTACGGCGGCGATGCGGACACCCCTCCGGCAGGTGACCGGGGGCGCCTACGTCAGCGATGCCGTCAATCCTCACACGATCGGATGAATGTGGGGCGAAGGTGGCGGTACGGGCCGTGGAGACCGCTAAATTCGCGCCGTTCCATGAGGGTCCGACGGGGCTGCCGCCGGGACCCGGAAGGCAGGAGACCGCACAGCTGATGACGGAACGACCACCGCAGCGCATCCCGAACCGCCAGCTCGCCGCGCTCATCGCCGAAGCCGGGTTCTCCAACGCGGGCCTCGCCAGACGGGTCGACCAGCTCGGTCTCGAACACGGCCTCGACCTGCGGTACGACAAGACCTCCGTGACCCGCTGGCTCCGCGGGCAGCAGCCGCGCGGCACCACCCCCGCCCTCATCGCCGAGGTCTTCACCCGCCGCCTCGGCCGCCGGCTCTCCGCCCAGGACCTCGGCCTCGACGCCTGCGCGCCGGTCTACGCCGGCCTGGAGTTCGCGGCCACCCCCGAGGAAGCCGTCGACATCGTCAGCGGCCTCTGGCGCAAGGACTCCGGCAGCCACGCCGAACTCCGCAAGATCGCCTTCACCCCCGCCGGCCTCGTCGTCCCCAGCCGCGACTGGCTGATCGGCCGCGCCGACGACCGGGTCGCGCGCGGGGAACCCGCCCCCACCGCCCCCAGGCCCCCCGCAGGCACACCCCCGCACGACCCCCGGGTCCCGGCCCAGGGCCGCTTCTCCGTACCCCGCCAGCGCGGCACGGACAGGGGGCCCGGCCAGCGGGTCTCCAGCGGCGACATCGCCGCCCTCCGCTCCGTCGGCGAACTCTTCCGCACCCTCGACCACGCCTACGGCGGCGGCCACGCCCGCCAGGCACTCGTCCGCTACCTGGAGCACGAGGCCGAGCCGATGCTGCGCGGCACGTACGGCGAGTCCGTCGGCCGCCGCCTCTTCGCCGCCGCCGCCGACCTCACCCGGCTCGCCGGCTGGACGTCGTACGACATCGCCGCCCACGGCCTCGCCCAGCGCTACTTCGTCCAGGCCCTGCGCCTCGCCCAGGCCGCCGGGGACCGGGCCTACGGCTCGTACGTGCTCCTCACCATGAGCTGCCAGGCCGTCTACCTCGGCCACGGACGCGAGGCCGTGCAGCTCGCCCGCGTCGCCCAGCAGGGCGTCGGCCCCGCAGCGCCCCCCGCCGTCCAGGCGATGCTGCACGCCATCGAGGCCCGCGGACACGCCGTCCTCGGCGAGGCCCGCGCCTGCAGCGCCTCCCTCGTCCGCGCCGAACGGGCCCTCGAAGCGGCCCGACCCGGCGACGAGGTGCCCTACTGGGCCCGGATGTTCGACGAAGCCCAACTCGCCGACGAACTCGGCCACTGCCACCGCGACCTCCAGCAGTACCGCCCCGCCGCCCAGCACGCCGAACGCGCCCTCCAACTCCGCGCCCCCGGCTTCGCCCGCAGCCGCCTCTTCTGCCGGGTCGTCCTCGCCACCTCCCGCCTCGCCCTCGGCGAACTCGACCAAGCCTGCGCGCTCGGTGCGGAGGCCGCCCAACAAGCCTCCGAAATGCGGTCCGCCCGCGCCGTCGAATACGTCCGCGACTTCGAGCGCCGCCTCGAGCCCTACCGCGACGCCGCCGCCGCCCGCACCTACCGAGACCGAGTAGCCACCCTCAACTGACCCCCTCCCCACGGCGCCCGAGCCCCGCGACCCTGCGCCCCCCGGGCCCGAACCCCGCGCCCCTGCCTCTGTCCCGGGCCCGAGCCCCGCGACCCTGATCCGTCCCAGGCCGGGCGCCCCGGCCGAGCCCCGAGCCCCGCGCCCCTGATCCGTCCCAGGCCGGGCGCTCCGGCCGAGCCCCGAGCCCTGCGACCCTGATCCGTCCCAGGCCGGGCGCTCCGGCCGAGCCCCGAGCCCTGCGACCCTGATCCGTCCCAGGCCGGGCGCTCCGGCCGAGCCCTGGGGCCCCGGCACCCTCGGGGCGTGCCCCCGCCCCGGGGCGGCCCGCCCAGCGGCCGAGCCCCCGAGGTCGGGCGCCTGCCCGGGCCCGAGCCCGCGACCCTGCGCCTGACCCGAGCCCCGTGGCCCGGCGCCCTCGGGCGCCCCACTGCCC